>DASYSH010000236.1:0-3945 GCA_036003525.1 Gemmatimonadaceae bacterium
GGCGGTTCCGGCGGCGGCGTCGCGTACAATCGTGAGGAGTACGAGCGCATCGTGAAGGGCGGCCTCGAGGAGAGCCCGATTTCGCAGGTGCTGATCGAGCGGTCTCTGCTCGGGTGGAAGGAGTTCGAGCTCGAAGTGATGCGCGACTGCGAAGACAATGTCGTCATCGTTTGCTCCATCGAGAATCTGGATCCGATGGGCGTCCACACCGGCGATTCGATCACGGTCGCGCCGGCGATGACGCTCACCGATCGCGAGTATCAGGTGATGCGCGACGCGGCAATCGACGTCATTCGCGAGATCGGCGTCGATGCCGGCGGCTGCAACATCCAGTTCGCCATCAACCCGGCGAACGGCGAGATGGTGGTGATCGAGATGAATCCGCGCGTATCGCGTTCGTCGGCGCTCGCGTCGAAGGCGACTGGCTTCGCAATCGCGCGCATCGGGACGAAGCTCGCGGTGGGATATCGTCTCGACGAGCTGCCGAACGACATCACGAAAACGACGCCGGCCTCGTTCGAACCCGTGCTCGACTATGTGGTCGTGAAGTGCCCGCGTTTCGCATTCGAGAAATTCCCCGGCGCCGACCCGACGCTGACGACGCAGATGAAATCCGTCGGTGAATCGATGGCGATCGGGCGCACCTTCAAGGAGGCGCTGCAGAAGGGACTGCGCGCGCTCGAGAGCGGCCGTACGGGCTGGGTCGCGGGCGAACGCCTCATCGACGACCGCCTCCCGGACGATTCGCTCGAGACGCTGCGCAGCGCGATGGCGACGCCGACGCCGGAGCGGATTTTTCAAATCAAGCGCGCGATGCTCGCCGACATTCCGCTCGAGGACATACACCAGATCACGATGGTGGACATGTGGTTTCTCGATCAGATGCGCGAACTCGTCGAAGCCGAGCGCGAATATGCCGCGCTCGCCGAACCGGACGAGCAGACAATGCGCGCGATGAAGCGGCTCGGATTCGCCGACGTCCAGATGGCCGCGCTGCGCGGCGAAACGGAAGCGGCGGTGCGCGAGCGGCGCTGGGCGATGGGCATCCGTCCCGTGTACAAAATGGTCGACACATGCGCCGGCGAATTCCCGTCGAACACGCCGTACCTGTACTCGACATACGACGAAGAGTCGGAAGCACCGCGCTCGGGCCGCAAATCGGTGGTGATCCTCGGCAGCGGTCCGAATCGGATCGGGCAGGGCGTCGAGTTCGACTACTGCTGCGTGCGCGCGGCGATCGCGCTGCGCGAGCAGGGATACGAAACGATCATGGTCAACTCGAATCCTGAAACGGTCTCGACCGACTGGGATACGAGCGACAAGCTGTATTTCGAACCACTGACGCTCGAGCACGTGCTCGAGATCGTGCAGCGCGAGCAGCCGGTGGGCGTGATCGTGCAGCTCGGCGGCCAGACGCCGCTCAAGCTTACGCGGCCGCTGGAGGCGGCGGGCGTGACCATTCTTGGCACGTCGCCCGACTCGATTGACGCAGCCGAAGACCGCCGGCGCTTTGAAAAGATTGCACGCGATCTCGGCGTCGAGCAGCCGCCGAATGGCACCGCCACGAGCGTGGAAGGCGCCGTGGAGGCCGCAACCCGTATCGGCTACCCGGTGCTCGTCCGTCCGAGCTACGTGCTCGGTGGGCGCGCCATGGAGATCGTGTACGACGAGGCGACGCTGCGCGACTATTTCGTGCGCGCGGTCCGGGTATCCGAAGATAGGCCAGTTCTCATAGACTCGTTCCTCGAAGACGCATTCGAGTTCGACGTCGACGCCATCAGCGACGGCCGGCAGGTCGTGATCGGCGCCGTGATGCACCATATCGAAGACGCGGGCATTCACTCCGGCGATTCCGCCTGCGTGCTGCCGCCGCAGACGCTGAGCGCGGAGGCCGCGGCGCAAATGCGCGCGCATACAGTGGCCTTCGCGAAGTCGCTCGGCGTCGTCGGGCTGATCAATGTGCAGTATGCGATTCAGCAGGGAATCGTCTACGTGCTCGAGGTGAACCCGCGCGCGAGCCGCACCGTGCCGTTCGTTTCGAAAACGATCGGCGTCCCGCTCGCGTCGTACGCGGCGCGCGTCATGCTCGGCGAAACACTGGAGCAGATCGGATTCACGGCGGAGATCATCGCGCCATATGTCGCGGTGAAGGAAGCGGTGTTCCCATTCACGAAGTTCCGCGAGTTCGATCCGATCCTCGGGCCGGAGATGCGCTCCACGGGCGAAGTGATGGGTGTCTCCGACACCTTTGGAACTGCCTTCGCGAAAGCGGAACTCGCGGCGGGGAACGGGCTTCCTCTCGAAGGCACCGTGTTCGTCACCGTCAATGACCACGACAAGCCGCAGGCCGCGGGGATCGCGCGCCGCTTTCACGCGATGGGATTCAAGATCCTCGCGACCCGCGGCACGGCCGATTTCCTCACCGAGAATGGCGTGCCGTGCGGCGTCGTGCACAAGGTGAGCGTCGCGCGCCCGAACGGAATCGACCTCATCAAGAACGCCGAGGTTCAGCTGCTGATCAATACGCCGCTAGGAAAGCGCGCGCAGAAAGACGATTATACGCTGAGGCAAGCGGCGATCGCGCATCGCATTGCATACACCACGACCCTCAGCGCGGCGAGCGCCGCGTGCGACGCGATTCAGAGTCTCAAGAAGAGCGCGCCAACGGTCCGGTCCATTCAGGAATGGCAAGCCACCATCCAATGACCATGGAAAAACCATTCGTTCATGAGAGCGCGTTCGTCGACAAGGGTGCGAAGATCGGCGGTGAGACCAAGATCTGGCATTTCTGTCACATCATGCCCGAGGCCGTGATCGGCGAGCGCTGCGTGCTCGGACAGAACGTCGTGGTCATGAACGGCACCAAGATCGGCAACAACGTGAAAATCCAGAACAACGTGTCGATCTACGAGGGTGTGGAACTCGAGGACAATGTGTTCTGCGGCCCGTCGATGGTCTTCACCAACGTCATCAATCCGCGCAGTCATGTGCCGCGCAAGAACGAGTTCAGGCACACGTTCGTGCGGCACGGCGCGACGATCGGGGCGAACGCGACCATCGTCTGCGGCATCACCCTTGGGAAATATTGTTTCATCGGCGCCGGCGCAGTGGTGACGAAAGACGTGCCGCCGCACGCGCTCATGACGGGCGTCCCCGCGAAGCTCGCCGGCTGGGTATGCGAGTGCGGAGTGAAGCTCGAAGACGGTCTCATGGAGCTCACTTGTCCCGCTGACGGCAATCGCTACTCGCGGCGCGGCGACAAGCTCACGCGCATCACCGAGGAAAACGAGTGAGTTCAGCGCAGTCGTTCCGCGTGGCGCTCGTCGGCTGCGGACGCATCAGCAAGAATCACTTCGACGCGATCGCGAAGCTGGACGGTCTCTCGGTGTCCGCAGTGTGCGACATCGTCGACGGGCGCGCGAGGACCGCCGGCGAAGCGCTGGGCGTCCCCTGGTTCACTTCGTATGAGACGATGCTGCGCGACGCGCCAAGTGAGATCGTGACGATCGCGACGCCGAGCGGGCTGCACCCCGCGCACGGAATTCTCGCGGCGCGAGCCGGGAAGCATGTCGTGTGCGAGAAGCCGATGGCGATCACGCTCGAATCGGCCGACGCGCTCGTGCGCGCATGTGACGACGCAAAGGTCAAGCTGTTCGTGGTGAAGCAGAACCGCCTCAATCCGCCGATTCAGTTATTGAAGCGCGCGGTGGAGAAGGGGCGGTTCGGCAAGATCTATCTCGCGAACACGACGGTGCGCTGGGCGCGGCCGCAGGAATACTACGATCAGGCTCCGTGGCGCGGCACATGGGAATTCGACGGCGGCGCGTTCATGAATCAGGCGTCGCATTATGTCGATCTGATGCAGTGGCTCGTCGGCCCGGTTGAGAGCGTGATTGCGAAGACGGCGACGCTCGCGCGGAAAATCGAGGCTGAAGATACCGGCGT
>DASYSH010000237.1:0-2284 GCA_036003525.1 Gemmatimonadaceae bacterium
CGCTGGCGCGCAGGCGCCGGCGGCGCCGCCCGCCGGCGGGCGCGGCGGCCGCGGCGGCGATCAGGCTGGAGCCGGCGGCAACTCACGCAACTCGCTCGGCATCATGTCGCTCCCGAGCGGCCAGGTGACGACCGTCGCGCAGGTGAGCTCGTTCCGGATTCCCGAAGAATCGTCCACGTGGCTCGCGTACCACAAAGGTCGCGCGGGCGGCGGCGGACGCGGCGGGGCGGCGTCGAAAGGCGAGCCGCTGTCGATGTCGCCGGACGGAACAAAGGGAGTGTTCGTGCGCGACTGGAATTTGTGGGTCCGCGATGTCGCGTCAGGATCCGAGAAGCAGCTGACCCGCGATGGCGCCAAGTGGAACGGCTACGCGACGGACAACGCGGGCTGGGCATCGTCGGATCGTGCGATGGTCCAGTGGTCTCCGGATTCGCGTCGCGTCGCCACGCAGCAGCAGGACGAGCGCAATGTCGGCGAGATGTATCTCGTGAACACGACCGTCGGCCATCCGAATCTCACGGTGCAGAAAATGCCGCTGCCGGGGGATACGGGGATGGCGATGCTGCATCGCGTGATCGTCGATGTCGATGCGGGGAAAATCACGCCGCTGCAGATGCCCGTCGATTTCCACCGCGGCTCGATCGGCGACAATATCCGCATGGAAGATTATCAGTGGAACGACGACGGATCGAAGCTCGCGATCGTGTCGTCGAGTCGCGATCACAAGAAGGTGTGGCTGAGTGTCGCGGACGCTTCCACGGGCGCAGTGCGCAAGGTGTACGAGGAAACAGTTCCGACGCACTTCGAAGCGCACGTCGCTGCGCATA
The DNA here is from genome assembly GCA_036003525.1 of Gemmatimonadaceae bacterium. Lineage (GTDB taxonomy): Bacteria > Gemmatimonadota > Gemmatimonadetes > Gemmatimonadales > Gemmatimonadaceae > Fen-1231. The sequence goes on from DASYSH010000237.1 coordinate 828, forward strand.
TTCTGTGGAGCACGAACGAGTTCATCTGGAATTCCGAGCGCGACAATTTCTCGCAGCTTTACCTGTACGACCTCAACAGCGGCACGCTGAAGAACAAGATCACGACGGGCGACGGTCCGGTGCTGTCTGTTTCGAAGTTCGACGACACAAAGCGCACGGCCTGGTTCATGGCCGAAGGCAAAGAACCCGGCGAAGATCCGTACTTTCCGCACGCGTATCGCGTGAACTACGACGGCAAGGGATTCGTCTCGCTCACGCCCGATGTCGGAGCGCACGCCGCGCAGTTCTCGGCGGATCAGAAGTATCTCGTCGACACGTACTCTCAGCCGGATGTTCCGCCGGTCGTCGTGCTGCGCGACGGCGCCACGGGCAAAGTCATCATGCCGCTCGAAAAGGCGGACATTTCGAAACTCGTTGCAACGGGATGGAAGCCGCCGGTGCCGGTCAAGATGGTCGCGCACGACGGAAAAACGGCGATCTATGGTTTGATGTTCGCGCCGACGCACATGGTGCCGGGTCAGAAATATCCGATCATCAACAACATCTATCCGGGTCCGCAGTCGGGATCGACCGGCGCGCGCACGTTCTCCGCGGCGCGGGGCGATCGTCAGGCGCTCGCCGAACTGGGATTCGTTCTGGTCACGATCGATGGCATGGGCACGCCGGGGCGCTCGAAGTCATTCGAAGACGCGTACTACGGCGCGATGGGACGCGACAACACGATTCCCGATCAGATCACGGGAATGAAACAGCTCGCGCAGAAATATTCGTTCATCGATATCGACAAGGCCGGCATCTGGGGACACTCGGGCGGCGGCTTCGGGACAACGAGTGCGATGTTCCGCTATCCGGATTTCTTCAAGGTCGGCATCGCCGAATCGGGGAATCACGACCAGCGGCTCTATGAAGACGATTGGGGTGAGCGCTATCAGGGGTTGCTCACGAAGGGCGCGGATGGAACGGACGGCAGCTCGAACTACGACGCGGAAGCGAATCAGAACTTCGCGAAGAATCTCAAGGGGCATCTGTTGCTCGCGCACGGATCGGTGGACAACAACGTGCCGTCGGCGGAGACGATGGTTGTGGTCGATGCGCTGATCAAGGCAAACAAGGAATTCGACATGGTCATCATTCCGAACGTGCCGCACGGGTACGGTGCGGCTTCGGATTGGATGATGAGGAAGCGGTGGGACTATTTCGTGCGGTGGCTGGCGGGGGCGACGCCTCCGTTTTGGAATGAAGGGTCCAAGTAGGGAGAGTCTTACTGCTTAGTCGCGGATTTTCGCGGATTTGAACTGCCTGCTGATCTGAACTGCAATCAAGCAACTGCAACTACAAAAGCCTTTGGGGGGAACTGCAACTTCAGCGCGCTGTCGTTGCAGTTCCCCCCAAAAGTTTTTGTTGTTGCTTGATCAGCGAAAATCGCCCTGGTTCAAATCCGTGTAAATCCGCGATTA
>DASYSH010000238.1:0-5289 GCA_036003525.1 Gemmatimonadaceae bacterium
TCGAGCGTCGATGCGAGGTCTGTCTCCGCGTCGACGCTTCGCAATGCCGCGACGTCCGCCGCACTCCTAACGGCGTTTGCGATCTGCGGTCCCTCACCCGCGACGAACGAGAGATCGAGCCCCATCGGCATGAGCGGCAGCAGGATGTCGGCAAAGAGGATCGCCGCATCGACTCCAAGCGACCGAACCGGCTGCAGCGTGACTTCCGCGGCGAGATCAGGCTGCGCGCAAATCTGCAGCAATGTGTTCTTCGCCCGGATCGCGCGGTACTCGGCCATGTAGCGCCCTGCCTGCCGCATGAACCACACGGGCGTGACCGGAGTCGCGCGCCGCGCGGCCGCTGCGAGAAAAGGTGCCGTCTCCGGCGTTGTTGCTACAGCCATTTCGCCAGCGCCGCGTCGTCTGCCTGATACACGGCCGCATGCAACGGCCAGTCGCGCTGCGTGTAGATGCGCGCTTCGGTCGACCGAAGATCATTCACGAGCGCAAGAAAGCGCCTCGGATCCGCGGTCTCGTACACGACGACGAACTCCTGATCCTGCAAACCGAATGAATAGAGCAGGAGCTGCGTGATGTCCTCGAACTGCTTTCCGACCTTGATGTGACTCATCATCATCTTTCCGCGCGTCTCGCGATCGAGCTGATACCACTCGGTCGTCTTCACGAACGGATAGATCATGAGAAACGGCTGGCGCGTCGGGCCGAACGGGTCCATCTCCTGCGTCGAGCGCGTCTTGGTGTACTGCGACGGACGGGTGAATCCCCAGAGCACGTCGCGCGTCGTGAACAGGTGGCGATACCCCTGGCATGCGGCAGCCCACGCCGAGAAAAACGCGGCCGTTGCATCCGGCAGCGCCGAACTGATAGCGCTCCACACGAGCAGGTCACCGGCGGCTTCGAGTCCGCTCAGTTGATACAGGTGAACGGCTTCTGATGCGCCGCGCACCCGCGCGAGCCATTCGCCGCGAAGCCGCGCGCGTTCCGCGACATCGAGCTTCCAGTACGTCTCGCTGAACGTGATGATCGCGAAATGACTGAGCGATTCCGGCGTCTGTTCTGCCATCGTGTCTTAAACTCCGATTGCTATGCGTCGCGCAGCCATTGGGCTGCTGCGCGCGCGTGGTAGGTGATGATCAGATCGGCGCCCGCGCGCCGGATTGCCGTGAGGATTTCGAGCACCGCGCGGCGCTCGTCGAGCCATCCCTGCGCCGCCGCGGCCTTCACCATCGAGTACTCGCCGCTCACATTGTACGCCGCGAGCGGCACATCGGGAAAACGATCGCGAGTCTGGCGGATCACGTCCAGATATGCGAGCGCGGGCTTCACCATGAGGCCGTCCGCGCCCTCGGCGATATCGATCGCATGCTCGCGCATCGCTTCGCGCGAGTTTGCCGGATCCATCTGGTGCGTGGAGCGGTCGCCGAATGCGGGCGCGCCGCCCGCCGCGTCGCGAAACGGGCCATAGAAACCCGACGAATATTTCGCGGAGTACGAGAGCACGGGAAGTTGCGCGAAGCCGCCGCCATCGAGCGCGCCGCGGATCGCGCGCACCATGCCGTCCAGCATTCCTGACGGCGCGACGATATCCGCGCCGGCTTCCGCGTGCGATAGCGCAACGCGGCCGAGGATCTCGAGCGTCGGATCGTTGAGCACGTAATCGCGCGGCAGGCGCGGGTCGGGCGCGCCGACGGTGCCGTTGATAATTCCGCAGTGCCCGTGCTCCGTGTATTCGCAGAGACACACATCGGTGATCACCGCGAGCTCAGGCACCGCCATTTTGATCGCGCGCACTGCGCGCTGAACCACGCCATCGGCCGCGTGGCTTTGCGATCCGGGCGCATCTTTGTGCCTCGGAATCCCGAAGAGCAGGACCGCGCGAATCCCATCGCGCGCGATCGCTTCCGCCTCCGCGGCGACCATCTCGACCGGCCACTGCATCACGCCCGGCATCGACGCGATCGCAACGGGCGTATTCGAAGTCTCCGTCACGAACAAAGGCGCGATGAAATCGGCTGCGGAGAGCGTCGTCTCGCGCACGAGCGCGCGCAGCGGCGCGCTCAATCTCCAGCGGCGTGGACGTTCGATCATCATGCGGCCGACGAATCCTGTGATTGCGAGGAGTGACGGAAATGCGCTTCGAGCGCGGCGATAATTCCCGCGACCGTTGACGTTTCGGCTTCGATCGGCTTCGGCCAGCCCGCGTCGCGCGCGGCTTCCGACGTCGTCGGCCCGATGGTCACGACGATCGTCGTCTCGACGATCACATACGCGCGATCGCCAAGCAGGGTGCTGAACCCGCGCACGCAGGACGGCGACGTAAACGTCACCGCGTCCATCGGAGCGAGCATTGCCTCGAATTCGGTTGCCGTCGGCGCGCCGGTCCCGGTGCGATACGCGACGATATCGTCCACTCTGCCGCCCGCGTCGCGCAGGGAGTCGAGCGTCTCTTCCCGCGCATCTTCGCCCCGCGGCATCAGAATCCGCGCGTCGCGGATATCGCCCATCGCCCCGGCGATCTCGGTGCCGATGAATTTCCCCGGCTGCGCGTCAACCGCGACGCCGAGTGTCGCGAGTCTGGCACTGGTCACGGGTCCGACGGCCGCGATGCGCACGCCGTCGGGAATCGATGCGCGTCCGCACGCCGTCATCCGCTCCCAAAATGCGGACGCTGCGTTCGCGCTCGTGAACACGATCCATTTGTACTGCTCGAGCGCGCGCACCGCGGCGTCGAGCACACGGGTGTCGTCGAGCGGACGAATCTGAATCGTCGGAAAAAAGACCGGGATCGCGCCACGCTCCTCGAGCGCAATGGCGAACGACTCGGCCTGGTCCCGGGCGCGCGTGACCACGATGCGCCGTCCGGCAAGCGCGCTCATGACCGGCTCATGCGAGGAGTTCCGCCGCGCCGTTCGCCCGCGCGCGCGCCGCGAGCGCGAGTCCGAGCGCGCGACCGTCGTTCACATTGCCCGTCTCTTCGAGCTTGAGCAGCCGTTGTCCATCCAGCGACGCGACGACGGTGCGCAGGTGCAGCCGGCCGGGCGCGTCGATGACCGCATATGCGGCGATCGGCGCGGTGCAGCCGCCGCCAAGCCCTTCGAGAAAGCCGCGCTCCGCATCGGTCGCGGCGCGCACCGGCGTCTCATTCAGCGGCGCAATCGCCGACCACGTTTGCAGATCATCGTCACGGCACTGCACCGCGAGCGCGCCCTGCGCGGGCGCGGGAAGCATCTGATCGAGCGGCAGATATTCTGCGACCGCGTCGTGCATGCCGAGACGGTGCAATCCCGCGGCAGCCAGCACGATCGCGTCGAATGCGCCATCGCGGACCTGCCGCACGCGCGAATCGACATTGCCGCGCAGCGGAAAGAGCGTAAGATCCGGACGCGCCGCGAGCAGCTGCGCGCTCCGGCGAAGGCTGCAGGTACCGACGCGCGCGCCGCGGGGAAGCGTCGCCAGCGTCCATCCGTTCTGCGAAACGAGCACATCGCGCGCATCCTCGCGCGACCCGATCGCCGCGAGCGTCAGCCGGCCGGCCTCCTTGATCGGCACGTCCTTCAGCGAGTGCACGGCGAGGTCGATCTCATCGGCGCGCAGCGCACGCTCGAGTTCGCCGACGAAAATCCCCTCGCCGCCGATGCTCGGCAGCGGTGAAATCGAATCGGCGTCGCCCGCGCTCGTGAGGAGCACCTCGGTGAACGTCGCGCCCGGGTTGAGCCGCTCGAGTTCCGCGCGCACGGCGGCCGACTGGGTGCGCGCGAGTTTCGACGCTCGCGTGCCGAGCCGGTACGTCCTCACCGCGGTCCTCACGAGTGCTTCCCGTTGCCGTTGGTGTTCGGTTCCTGCAGGCCGAACAGATCGCGCACCACATCGGCCGAGAGGCGCGCGCGCTCGGGATCATTCTCCGCGCGCAGCCGTCGCGACGGTTCGTGCAGCAGTTTCGTGACGATATCGCGCGAGAGCCGGTCGAGCGCCGCGCGCATTTCGGGCGACGCATCCGCGAACTGATCCAGATGGCGCTGCAGTTCACTCTGCCGGATCGTCTCGCCCTTCTCGCGCAGCGCGCTGAGAACCGGGCGCAGCTGCGTGCCCCGCTGCCACGACTCGAACGCCGCGAGCTCTTCGTCGATGATCGCCTCGACCGACGGCACCTCGCTCATCCGCTGCTCGATATTTCCCTCGATGCGCGCCTGAATCTGATCGAGGTCGTACAATTCCACGCCGGGAAGACCGCGCACCGACGGCTCGACGTTCCGCGGCAATCCGACGTCGACGAACAGCTGCGGCGGAACGTCCGGTCTTCCGGTGCGCGCGCGGCGGACCATCGCCTCGGTGATCACCGCATGCGGCGCCGCCGTTGCGGCGACGACTCCGTCGGCCGTCGCAATCGCCGCTTCGATCGCGCCCCACTCGACGAACTCGGCGCCGGCTTCCGCAGCGAGTTCACGCGACCGCGCGCCCCCGCGGCCCGCGATGCGCAGACGGAGCGACTCGCGCCCCGCGAGCACGCGCACGATCGCGCGGCCCATCGCACCCGTGCCGAGCACCAGGATCTCGTGCGACGCGGCCGGCGGCAGCAAATCAGTGAGAAGTCGCGCGCCTTCCGCGGCGACGCTGGCGGAGCGCCGCGAGATTCCCGTCTCGGCGCGCGCGCGCCGGCCTGCGCGCAGCGCCGTGTGAAATGCGGAATCGAGCACCGTGCCCGCAGTGTTGCTTTGGAGCGCGTCGCCGAGCGCGGTCGCGACCTGGCCGAGCACTTCGGATTCACCGACGACCATCGAGTCGAGCCCCGATGCTACACGACAGAGGTGCCGCACGGCGTCTGCGTGCGACCGCGAGTAAAGGTGCGACGCGAGTTCCTGTTCGCCGACCCCGCCGATTCGCGCAAAAAGCGCCGCAAATCGTCCGGCGAAATCGTGGTCGAAATTCGCCTCATCGCGGACGAGGTAAAACTCCGTCCGGTTGCATGTCGCAAGCAGCGCAACCTCGGCGATACCTGCCTCAGCGATCGCATCGCGAAACCACGGCGCCGTAAGGAGTTCGCGCGGGCCACCCGCCGCAAAAGAGAGCCGTTCGCGGAGCGCGACCGGGGCGGTATGGTGGGAGATTCCGGAGCAGAAAAGTGAGGCGGTAGGCACGATCGGTAAAAGTACCGACCGGGAGGGGGGAGGGCGTATTCGGAAATGTACCTAGGCGGAACGGCTAGCTGTCGCCACCGGAGACGTTGTTTCGGGAAACTGGCAGGTCGAGCTCATGACTCACGGGTCGGGAGTGTCAGAACTCGTCCTTCGG
>DASYSH010000239.1:0-6347 GCA_036003525.1 Gemmatimonadaceae bacterium
CGGCACGCACACGAGAGTTCGCCGTCCGCGCCGCGCTCGGCGGAAATCGCGGCCGTCTCGTGCGGCAGCTGCTGACCGAGAGCGCAATTCTCTCCGGTGTCGCCGCGCTGCTTGGTGCCGGCATCGGATGGGCCGCGCTGCGCTGGCTCGTCGCATCGCTGCCTGGCGAAGTGCCGCGCGTAAGTGAAATCGGATTCGACGGATCGGTGCTGATTTATACTGCCGTCGTCTCGCTCATCACCGGGATCGCGCTTGGCGTCGTGCCCGCTTGGAGGGCGACCGCTCCACTCTCCGATGGACGCGGCGCAGGCGGGTTCGGCCGCGGCCACACGCGCGGCACGTCGCATGCGCGCATCGCGTCAGCCCTCGTGTGCGCCGAGGTCGCGCTCGCAGTGATGCTTGTGTCCGCGTCGGTGCTGCTGCTCCGCAGCTTCAACGGTCTCTCGAACGCCGCGCCCGGGTTCGACCCGGAGCACGTCGTTGCGGCGCGGATCACCGTGCCTGAATCGCATTACCGGACCTCGGAACGCGTGGCGCAGCTGTACGGCGCGGTGCTCGAGCAGGTCGCCGCCGTTCCCGGCGTGCGAAGCGCGGCTGCCGTCGACAAACTCCCGATGGCGCAGCCGGTGTGGGGTTTCGCCGTGCGCGTGCAGGGACAGTTCGAAGACGGTACGCACGAACTTCCCGAGATCGCGCACCTGCAGTCGATCTCGCCTGATTATTTCACGGTGATGGGCGTGCCGATCGTCAGTGGCCGCGCGTTCACGAGCGCCGACCGCGACGGCGCGCCGTTCGTAGCGGTCATCAGCGAGAGCGTCGCGAAACGCTTTTGGCCCGGCGAAACCGCGATCGGGAAGCGGATCGGTTACCCATATCCAAGCGAGTGGCTCACCGTGGTCGGCGTCGTTGCGGACACTAAACAGGATTCACTCTCCGAAACAAAATCGACGAGCGTGTATGTGCCGTGGCGTCAGCGCTCGCGGATGGCCGGCGCCGAGATGTGGATCGTGGCGCGCACCACGGGAGATGCGGCGGGATTGGGACCCGCATTGCGAACGATCGTGCGCGCACAGGATCCATCGGTCGCAGTCGGCGAGCTTCGCACGATGCGCACGGTGCTCTCCGCATCGCTCGGAACGGCGCGCTTCATCACGACGCTCGTCACGGTGTTCGCGGCGCTCGCGCTGGTGCTCGGCGCGGTCGGGATCTACGGAGTGATGGCGTACACAGTGAGCGAGCGCATGCCGGAGATGGGGATCCGCCTCGCGCTCGGCGCGACGAGAACCGACATCATGCGCCTGATAGTCGGCCGCGCGATTCTGCTTTCGGCGATTGGCGCGGGATTCGGCCTGGTCCTCTTGGTCGCGGCGCGCCGTGGATTTGCCCGCTGGCTCTTCGGAGTGGCGCCCGGCGACTGGATCGCGACGCTCGCGGTCCCCGTGCTCTTCATCTCCGTCGCCGTGATCGCGAGTCTCACGCCCGCGCTGCGAGGCGCGCGCGGCGACGTGACGACGGTGCTGCGCGGCGGATAACTACGCCGGAAAAACTTCGAAGATTCCCGCGGCACCCATCCCGCCGCCGATGCACATGGTGACGAGGCCGAGTCCGCCGCCCCGTTTCCCAAGTTCGTGCACGAGCTGCGTCGTGAGTTTCGCGCCGGTCGCGCCGAGCGGATGGCCGAGTGCGATCGCGCCGCCGTTCACGTTCACGCAGGACACGTCCATCTCGAGATCGTGAATCACCGCGAGCGCCTGCGACGCAAACGCTTCGTTGAACTCGATCAATTTCATGTCGCTGAGTTTCAGCCCTGCCCGTGCAAGCGCCTTCGGGACGGCTTTCACCGGTCCGATTCCCATGACGTCGGGCTCGACACCCGCGGTCGCAAAGTGCACGAACCGCGCGAGCGGCTTGAGGCCGAGTTCCTTCGCCTTGTCGGCGCTCATCATGAGAACCGCCGCGGCGCCGTCGGAAAGCGGACTCGAATTTCCCGCAGTGACGGATCCGCCGGGCTTGAACGCCGGCGGGAGTTTCGCGAGCCCCTCCATCGTCGTGGATGCGCGCACCAATTCGTCTGTCACGAAATCGGATTGTTCGACGGTCTTCTTTGCGCCCTTCCAGCGCACCTTTTGAACCTTCACGGGAACGATCTGGCCGTCGAATGCATTTCTAGACCACGCTGCCGCCGCCTTCTGCTGGCTGGCGAGCGAATATTGATCCTGCATCTCGCGCGTGATATTCCAGCGCGTCGCGACTCGTTCCGCGGTGAATCCCATCCCGATGTTCTGCTCGGCCATCTCCGGATGCAGGCGGGTGTGGAATCCCGACATCGGCACCGCGCTCATCATCTCGACACCGCCGGCCATGACCACGTCGCCCATACCCGTCATGATCGCCTGCGCGGCCATCGCAACTGTTTGCAAGCCGGATGAACAAAACCTGTTGATCGTGGCGGCGCTCACATCGACGGGAAATCCGGAGCGAAGCACCGCGAGCCGCGAGATGTTGAGACCCTGCGACGCTTCCGGCATCGCGCAGCCCCAGAGCACATCGTCGATGAGCACCGGATCGAGCTTCACGCGTTCGGCCGCCGCGCGCATCACAGTCGCGGAGAGATCGATCGCGTGGACAGCGGCGAGCGATCCGTCTTTCTTTCCGCGCGCGACTGCCGTTCGCACCGCGCTCACGATCACGACTTCTTTGGTCTGCATGGCTCTCACAGAAGTTGGTGCGACACTATCGAAAAAAAAATCAGCAGCCGCCAAGCGAAACTGAAAACGATCCCGTTGGCGCGGTCGGCGGGACGCCGGTTGCGTTCGCGACAGGCGGTGCATACGTGCCCGTGATCGTCGACAAGTCCGGTGTCGCATTGCCGCTGAATTGAACGCCCGCGTCGGTCGATCCAGTGAGTATCGAATTATTGATCAGCGTCGCGTTGAAAAATGAACTGAGCGCCGTGCCGGACGTCTGCACTGCGAAGCCGGCGATGGCGCCGCCTGATTCGAGCTGCATCACGAACCGTCCGCTGCTGTTCGTCGACGTATACGCACCGCAATAGGTCTTGTGCGTCTGGCCCGAAACAGAATCGGACGTCGCGACGAGAAATCCGTTCGTCTGCGTCGCCGAGTACTGGCCGGATAGCGTTCCATTTTGCGTGAAGGCCAAAACGGTGAATCCGCCACCGGTTGCATGCAGTTGCTGCGGGACGGTATCGACGGTTCCGGTCAGCGGAACGATCGGGCCACCCGCGAACGTCAGCGTGCCCGACACAGTGAGGGTTGCGGACACCGTGATCGAAACCGTGCCGTGCTTCAGGCTGTCGCCGACGATGCCGGTGTATGTTGCCGACGTGCCAACCGAGTTTCCGCCTCCGCCACCTGTCGGCGCGATCAGGCGCCCGACGTCGAGCATTCCGCTTCCACACGCGGTGATGCCCGCGAGAATGGCGAACGCGATCGCACGGCGAATTTTTATACGGGACATCAGTGCACCTCCGAAATTCGGCTCAAGCTGCTCACGACGGGCACCAGGTGCTTTTGCGCGAGTTCCACCTGGTTGCGCTGCGCACGCACGATCCAGCTGAATAACAAGCCGAAAAAAATTGGAAAGACCACGAAGATCAGCGGCATGTAACTCACGTTTCGGACCAAGAACGCATTGTTCGGTTGCGACGGATTCACATATGCCGTCGTCGTTTGTCCGGGCTGGAATCGGTCGGCGATTCCCTGTGCCCATTTTTGTCCGGCCGAAATGCTGATAGGGGTGACCGCCGACGCCTGAAATGGATTTCCCTGATACCTATAATTGTAGACGACGACCGGCTTGTATGTGTTTCCTTTGCTGCCGCTCACCGTCCCAACGTCGCTGGAGATCACGTTCGCCGAGACCGGGACCCAGCTCAGCACCCGGTAGACTTCGAGCGAAAAGAGCCCAAGCCCGATCGCGACGAATATCGAGAGAAACATCGCGAGACAGCCCCAGTTTGTCGCGACCGGATGCGAAATCAACGCCGGAGTCGCTGTCACCGGCGCAATCTGGTGTTCTGGGGTTCCGGCCCAGCCGCCGAATGCGCGGGCGGCGGCGGCGCACGTTTCCTGCGCGGCGCGCGCGCTGGTCGAGTACGGCGTCCACGGCACGCGCGAACCGTCTTTCATCATGCAGACGACGCGGTACGTCGAGGCGTTCGAGCGGTCTCCGATCGGCGCAGATTCTTCTAGCGCGATATCGTCGATGTCTTTGAACGAAAGAAGCATCGTCGTGCGATGCACGAGACGCTGCACGGAGATGGCGAGGGTGCGCGTCGAGCGGTCGACGATGTAGCGGCGATCGGCGGAGAGACAAAGCATGAATATCCCGGCGAGCACGAAGACCGTGCCCACCACATACACGAGCCACGGCCCGGCGTTGCCGCTCCAACCTGTTGGATGCGTCCAGCGGAGCCACATGATGCCGCCGCCCATCGAGCTGAAGATCGCGCCCATCAGAACGATGCTCCATCGGCCGTCGTGGACGACGAGCTGCGATGGGCTCTGCAGAACGACTTGCACTAATTCACTAATTCCGGGTCAGCGAAACACCCGTGACCGTCTGCGCGGAGAATGTCTGCGTATCGGTGCGCGGAGGCGTGAACGTGAGTGTTCCCGTCATCGTGTTTCCCGTGGCCGTTCCCGAGAACGCGATGGCGCCATAATAGAATCCTCCGCCTGTCTTCGGATTCGCACCGAGCGTTCCGGAGAAGGTGACGTTCGATCCGGAAATGGTGCCGTTGTCGATCGTAAATTCGTTGCCGGTATAGCTGACGATGAAATTCACGGTGAGCGTGCCGCTGCCCGTCACCGCGCTGCCGGAGGGCGTGAGCGCGAAATGGATCGTAGTCGAAAGGCCGATGGACGTTCCCCACAGTCCGGCGATCGTCGTGGCCCCGGCGGCGGGACACGCGGCGACGCTCGCCTGAAACGTGCCGCTTCCCGTTGCAGAGCCGCTTGGCGCGTACGTCCCGCTCACACTTCCGCCGTCGGCTGACAGTGTGCCTTGAACCGGCACACTGGCGCTCGTCGATCCCGTGACTGTCGATCCGCTGACCAATCCGCTCCAACCCGTGGACGTCGCGCCGCTGAACAAGGACACCACGAGTCCGCTTGCGTTGGTGCCACCAGCCGCAACCACCATGTTGAACCAGCCATAGTCACTGCCGGACTCATAGGTGCCGCAATACGTTCTCGCTGCGATACCGGATGATGAGGGCGCCTGTCCGGTGAAATTGCCGGAACCGTTCGGGCCCGAATATGTTCCGGCCATTCCGCTCGCCGAGATCGCACCCGTGAATGCATAGCCGCTTCCACTCAGCGTGAGCGTCGATGTCGCGGCGTTGTACGCGCCGGTCATCGTCGTCGTCGACCCATTGAGAAATGTCAGCGTCGCCGTCGCAGATCCGCTTGCAACGGTCTGTGCAGAGACATCTCCCGCGGGAACGAGCATCAGCGAGGCCGCGGTCGGAGTCACCGCAACGTTCATCGACCCGCTCGATTTCGAATCGGCAAAGGTGCCCGCGAACGTTGCGGGCGTCTTGTTCGTATTCCCCGGCCCGGTCGAATCACTGCCGCCCCCACCGCCACTGCACGCGCACGCGGCAATGGCCATGAACATCACGCATGAACGAAAAGATTGTGCACGCATTGTTTCACCCGCGTTGAGTGAAGTGTTTTCCCGGTTTTCGCCGCTCAGTTTCGCAGAGGCTTTCCGGTCTCCAGCATGTACTTTATTCGTGCCTGTGTTTCCTTCGTACCGAGCAGCTTCAAAGTGGCTTCACGCTCGAGATCGATGATATCCTGCTCTGTCGCATCACGTGGCGGCCCGTCGCCGCCGGACAGGACATAGGCGATTTCGTTTCCGATGCGCACATCGTGATCGCTCGCCTGGCCGGCTTCCTTGAACGAGAAGAGCGCGTACTTCAGGTTGCCGAGTGTTTCGCTGCCGAGCACGCGAATTGTCTTCATCGCGGGCGCGACGTAATCCGGCGCGAGATCGAGCACGCGCGCCTTTGCGTCGGCGATCAGCGTGTCGCGATTGAACGAGATGCGATCAGCGACCGGGCGCAGGAAACCCATCTTGCGCGCCTCGAGCGCGCTGCCGCTCATCTGCGCGAGCGCAATGAGTTTGAAGGCGCGCTTCGCGGCTTCAAACGGATCCGCCTCCTCGTACGGCTTGAGCGCTTCCGTGAACCGGAACAACAATTCCTTCGTGCCGCATCCGCTCGGAATAATCCCGACGCCGACTTCCACCAATCCCATATAAAGCTCAGCGTGCGCCTGCACACGGTCGGCGTGCAGTGAGAGCTCGACGCCGCCGCC
>DASYSH010000240.1:0-2827 GCA_036003525.1 Gemmatimonadaceae bacterium
CCGAGGTGCGTGAGCTACTCGCGAAACAAGGCATGACCGCCGCCGGCGGCCGTCCCGAGCGTTTCGGCGACCTGGTAAAAAAGGAATTGGCGCGCTGGTCGCACGTGGTGGCCGCAGCCGGAATCAAAGCCGATTGACCTGAAACTCTCGACGACAAAACAAACCCGCCGATAGCGCGCAACCGTCTGCGGTTCTGCGATTTTCAGACCGTTAACATTCACATACAGGGAGCAAATAAAAATGGACCTGATCGAAGACCTGATCGCAGCGTATCGTATTCTCGCAGCGCACGACGTGATCGATGCGTACGGTCACGTCAGCGTGCGCTCGGAGAAAAATCCGAACCGGTATTTTCTCGCCGGTCACATCGCGCCCGAGCTCGTCGAGGAGAAACACATCATCGAGTACGACCTCGACAGCAACGCCATCGACGCGCGAGGGCGCGAATCGGTGCGCGAGCGGTTTATCCACGGCGAAATCTACAAAACGCGACCGGAGGTGAATTCAGTCGTCCACAACCATTCGCCGTCGGTCGTGCCGTTCAGCATCACGACTGTAGCGCTGCGTCCGATCTACCATATGGCCGCGTTCGTGGGTGCGGGAATACCGAACTGGGAAATACGCGATGCGGAAAAAGGAACGGACATGCTCGTGAAGACACCCTACCTGGGCCAGTCGCTCGCCAAGACGCTGGGGGAACATCCCGCAGCGCTGCTGCGCGGACATGGCGCCGTGGTAGTGGGCGAAACCATCGCGCGCTCCGTAGGCCGCAGCATTTATCTCGAACAAAGCGCGCGCATGCAAATGCAGGCGATGCTGATCGCGGGGCCCGGCGCGGCGCTGACGTGTTTCGACGACAGTGAAGTACAGGCGTCGATGTCGGCGCAGAACTACAACCGCGCGTGGCCGATGTGGCGGGCGCAGGCGCTCGCCAAACTCAGATCGAAGCCGCTGACCGATTTTCTGCCGCAGTGGCCGGTGAAATAATCGAACGTTCGGCGGAGTGAGGTTTCCCGAAATTCAAAATGCGCGAATGAGCAGAAAATGTTACTTTCGCGCGGCGCTCAATAATCGAAAAAGACGGTTTCGTCTTTTCCCTGCAGCACGATGTTCCATTCCAGTACGCCCTGCTCGCCCGCGATTTTCTTCGCGATCAGCGTGGCGCGCCGCGCGGGGGGGATCAGTTTCAGTATCGGATCGTCTGCATTGCCCGGCTCGTCGGGAAAATAAATCCGTGTCACCAGGTGTTTCAACAGGCCGCGCATGAACACCACGGCGACCAGATGCGGCGCCTGCAGCGCGCCGCCCGGCCCCGGTAGCCGCCCGGGTTTGATCGTCGCGAGCCGAAACACACCGTTGCTGTCGGTTTGAACGCGGCCAAAGCCCTTGAACTGGTCGTCCAGCGGTTTTTCCTGCGCGTCGTCGGGATGCGCGTATTTGCCATGCGCGTTGGCCTGCCACGTCTCCACCATCGCATCGTTGACCGGATTGCCGTCGGCGTCGAGCACGCGGCCGCGGATCGTCACGCGTTCGCCGCCGGCACCCGCCGCCGCGACATCCGCAATCTGAGTTTGCTCGAAACTGATCGCGCCGAACGGTCCTAACGTCTGCGATGCCGTCACCAGGAGGCTCATGTCATTGCTCCATGGGCGTGGCGTCGCGGCCGCGCAAAACGATGTCGAACCGGTACGCGATCGCATGGTCGGGCACCGCATGTTCCCAGTCGAACTCGCTGATCAGGCGCTGGCGTGCGCGCTCGTCGGGCACGCTGGTATACATCGGGTCGTAAGCCAGCAGCGGGTCACCCGGAAAATACATCTGCGTGATGAGCCGCTGGACGAACGCCCGGCCGAACAATGAAAAATGAATATGCGCGGGACGCCACGCGTTGTAGTGGTTGCGCCATGGGTAGGCACCCGGTTTGATCGTCTTAAATTGGTACTGTCCGTGTTCGTCGGTAAGCGCGCGGCCACAGCCCGTGAAATTCGGGTCGAGCGGCGCGTCGTGCTGATCGTTGACGTGCCGGTAGCGGCCGGCCGCGTTGCACTGCCACAGTTCAACCAGCGTATGCGGGACCGGCCGGCCGTTTTCGTCGAGCACGCGCCCGCTCACGATGATCCGTTCACCGAGCGGCGCGCCCGCGTGCTGGCGCGTGAGGTCGTTATCGTCGGGCGCGACATCGCCATGACCGAACAACGGGCCGGTCACTTCGGACAGCGTCTGCGGCGCAATGATCAGCGGCTGGGACGGCGCACGCTTCGCGGTGGAATGATACGGTGCGTAGAAATATTCGGGCTGCGTATTGACGTAAGGCCGCCGGTAGACTGGGATTGCTGCCATGATGCCTGCCTCCTGAACCGCGCAACGGTGAAATTCGCTGGCCGACGGCGCCTATGCCACCCGCCGGTACGGACATTATAATCCGTTGCCTACTCTGCCCTCATCCCAGAGCCCGACATGGTGCGAAATTTTCTGTTGTACGTGTGCGCCCTCATATTCGCGGCGCAGAACGGCGGTGCAACCGCGCAGGACTATCCCGCGAAGTCCGTCCGTATGGTCGTGCCGTATGCAGCGGGCGGACTCCCGGATACCATGACCCGCGTTATCGCCCAGCGTTTGAGTGAAACGTTCGGACAACAGTTCATCGTCGAAAATCGCGCCGGCGCGGGCGGCATCGCCGCTTGTGAGTTGGTCGCAAAATCCGCCGCCGATGGTTACACGTTGCTCGTTGCGGACGTCGCGCAGACCGCCATCAATCCGGCGCTCTACTCGAAGCTGCCGTACGATCCGATCAGAGACTTCGCGCCGGTGAGCATCATGGGAACTT
>DASYSH010000241.1:0-6228 GCA_036003525.1 Gemmatimonadaceae bacterium
GGACGAAGCACAGTATCGGTGCGGCAGCGGCGGCAGCGGTGTACGTCGAAGGCAGCGGAAGAAAGCGCAGCTCTTAGACGACCGCGTCAAGACGAAAGCTATTAGAGCCCGGATCCCTTCACTTCGGCGCGGTCAGCCGAATTTGCCTGGCAAGATTGTACGCCTGCGGAATGTCGCTGTCGTCGTATACCAGCGTGCGACCGAGGATGAACACCGAATTCGCCGGAGATGAAATGTGTTTCATCCCGCCCGGCACTTCGCCCTTCCAGTCCGGTCCGGTGATGAAGTAGTCGCCCGCCCTCGTGCCCGTCGCGCGTGTGCCGACGTAGGCGAACACAGTGTTGTTCGGCCCGTTGAACTGCACGCTGTAGTAGCGGCCCGCCATGTCGGGCACATGCAGGATGTGCGGTCCACGTTTCAGGTCCAGGACGCCGGCCGTCGCGAGCGTGTCGTGATTCACGCCGGTCGTTGCCAGCCTCGTGGCCGACGGCGGCGGATGGAGAGGATCCGCGAAGATCGACGGCGGAGCCGTAGCGAGCGTATTGAGCGGAACCGGTCCTTCGAACCCTTTGGTGAGCAGCGCCTTCTTGTAGATGCTGAGGAAGATGCGCGGCCAAAAATAGATGGTGGTGAACCACGACATCACGGCGACCGCGCAGAAAATCAGCAAATTTTCGTATCGCATCAGTATCATCTCGTCTTCACGACCGGCGGCACCAGATATTTACCGTCGAGAATTGCGGCGCGGGGCACGTATGCGCGCAGCCAGAGTTTGAAGTTGCCCGGAGGCGCGGGCAGCCAGTTCGATTCGCGGCCCACCGCGGAGCTGGTCTGAACATAGACATCCACCGAACCGTCTGCGTTCGCTTCGAGGTTCGAACGATCGCCGACGACGTAACGGTTGAGCGGGTTCGCCACGAACCGCTCCTTCGCATCCGCCATGGTCAGCGACCAGAACGCATCGGCGGGCGGGAGTCCGCCGGGAGGGAAGTGCAGCACGTAGTCGTGCTCGCCGGAGAGCGCGTGTCCGGCTTCGTCCACGGTGGTCCGCCAGTACATCGCCTCTTCCGGCACGTTGATCGGGCCGGGAAAGATTCGAGTGTGCGCCGCTCGCGTGAACATCCCATTGCTGGGAAGCCCGCAGTCGAATGCGGTGATCCACCCGTTGACCCTCACCATCTTCCGTCGCGCGACGATCTCGATCGTGACGACCGCAAACCCGTAGCCGACGAAGATGCCTTGGATGAGCGCGTTGCGCAGAGTGATCGAATCGGCCGCGGCGACGTGACGAATCACGGTGAAGCCGCAGATCGCGCCGATCAAGATGACGAAATTTCTGAAGGCGCGATCACTCATTCCAATACGTTCCCGATGGCGCGCTGTCGCATTCTACTTCAGCTTGGCCACGAGCCAATCCGCCATCGTGCCGAGGATGACCGGGCTCACTTTGTTCGTCTTCACGTGGGCGTACATATCCATGAAATCGCCCGTCGGATCCTCGAGCATCAAGTGATCCGTATTCGGGAAAATCTTCACCGTCACATCTTTGTTCCCGCCCGACCGAATCAGCGCCGCGAGTTTCTCGGCGTTCTCTGCGGGAACCTGACGATCGTTCTCACCCTGAAGAATCAGCGTCGCGGCTTTCACCTTTCGCGCGGCGGGGGCGGGATCGTACGACATCCACCACTTGAGCATTGGAACCGTCTGGACTTCGGGCTGCAATTTCCGGCGCGCATCCTTGAGAATCGAATCGCGCTGCGCGGGAGACAGGCGCGTGTTGTGATCGACCACCCATTTGTTCTGCGCCATGCTCATCTCGATCATCTTGTCGCCCGGTCCGCCGAATGTTACGAGCGCGCGCAGTCGCGGATCCGTCGCCGCGACCATCGGGCCGATGATCCCGCCCTCACTGTGGCCGATCAGCGCGAGGCGATCGCCGTCGATCTCTTTGCGTTTGCGCAAATACGCGAGGCCCGCGCGGATATCGTCGGCGAAATCGGCAGTGGTGCTCTTCGAAAAATCTCCGGTCGAGGCGCCGAGTCCGCGGTCGTCGAGGCGCAGCACCGCGATCCCGACGCGACTCAGCGTGTCCGCAACCTGGCGGAACAGGCGCACACCGCCGACGCTCGGAACGTATTCATCGCGATCTTCCTGACCCGACCCCGTAATCGTGAGCGCTGCGGGCACCTTGCCGCGCGCGTTCTTCGGAAGGGTGAGCGTTCCGCCGAGCGTGATTCCGCCGGGACCTTCGAACGACACTTCCTCGGCGGTATAGTTCGCGCCCGCGGGCGCGGAGTAGTCGGGCTTTGCGGGCGGTTTCGCCGGCGGCATGCCGAACGCGATGCCGGCCGCCTGCTGTTCGGTCGCGCGCGAGAGGACAAATGGCTGGCCCTCGATCGTGCCGCCGAGTATCCTGCCGACCGCGTCGATCTTGTAGTGCTGGCGCTGCCCCGCGAGCGTGAGGATCAGCGAGTCTTCGCCCGCGGGACGGATTGTGAGCGGAAGCGTGGCGCCGCCCGACATCGCGAGATACCAATAGTCCCCGGTGCGCCCCGTGGCGCGCGCGCGTCGCGTAAAAATCTCCGTGATGGCGATCGCGTTGTTCAGGGACGGAACCGCACCGGCTTTCGTCGCGACGGTTGTGGGTTTTCCGGCGGTCGTGAAGGTGACGCTGTCTCCTTTGAGCGTCGCGACGACTTTCGCGACCGCGGTGTCGGTGGCGGTGGCGCCGGGCTTGAACGAGCTGAGCTGCAGTTTCTGCACGACATTCTCCGGCCCGAACGTCACGACATATTCGACGCGTCCCTGTCCGCGCACGGCCATCACGCCGCGAAGCTCGTTCGCATTGCGGGAGAAGCGGTCGACGACGACCGTGTCGGCGCCGTTGTGGATGACGAACGCGCCGCGATCTGCCGCGGTCTGCGCGCTCGCGCTTCCGGCCAGCACGATGGACGCGACGACAATGCCGATTAGCGTTTTCATGGTTCCTCCGGCGGCCGCGCACCTGGCGCCGACTGGTTCGGCATGCGCTTGGCCCGTTTCAATGCATCACGCAGCAAGAACTCGATGTGCCCATTGAGCGATCGCAGGTCGTCCGACGCCCATCGCTGCAGCGCGTCGAGGACGACCGGATCGATCCTCAATAGAAAACCCTTTTTCTCCGGCACGATCAATCCCCCGTTAAGGGTAGATCGTGCCGGCATTCACGATCGGACTTGCCGATCGTTCAGAGCAAAGGACGACGAGCAGGTTGCTGACCATCTGCGCTTTGCGCTCTTCGTCGAGGGTGACGATGCCCTTCTTGCTGAGCAGCTCGAGCGCGTTCTCGACCATGCCGACCGCGCCTTCCACGATCTTGAAGCGCGCGGCGATAATCGCCGTCGCCTGCTGGCGCTGAAGCATGGCCTGCGCAATTTCCGGCGAATATGCGAGGTGTGAAATCCGGGCCTCGATCACTTCGACGCCGGCCTTCGCAAGCCGCTCCTCGATCGCGACCTGAAGCGACTTCGAGACTTCGGCGGTGTGGGTCGAGAGCGCTTCCTCGCTGTCGGCGTGCGAATCGTACGGATACGACTGCGCGACCGCGCGCACGGCGGACTCACTCTGCACGGCGACGTATTTCTGATAGTCGTCGACTTCAAAAAGCGCTTCCGCGGTCTCGACGACTTTCCACACGACGATCGCGGCGATCTCGATCGGATTCGCGCGGTTGTCGTTCACCTTGAGCTTCTGCGTTTCGAAATTTCTGATGCGCAGCGAAATCTTGCGCTTCGTGAGAAACGGATTGGCGAACCAGAAGCCGGCCGTCTTCACGGTGCCCTTATAGCTGCCAAAGAGAATCAGAACTTTCGCGTCGCCCGGATTCACGATGAACAGGCCGCCGAGCATGATGCACGTCACGATGAGCACGAGGAGGCTGAGGAGCACGCCGCCCGGCATCTGTGAAGCCGCGGATTTCATGAACAACGCGACCGCTCCCAGCGCGACGAGGAGCATCACGATGAGAGCGGTCAGGCCGTTGGACGCCCGGTATTCGTTTTCGCGGAACATGCGGAGCCGACTCCGTTTGGGTAGTAGCAATATGATATCACTTTGCTATCCGGAGTCAAGCCCCGCCGGCCCGCCAGAAACGTTACGGCTTTACGGATGCCTGCACGACCGGCGAGAAGAGCAGGCCGTTCTGCGAAATCGAGTTTCCGCGCATTACGAAGCTGCTGCCGACGACGAAGTCGAGCAGCACCGTCGTCGTATCGTGCGCGATGACGACCACCGGCTGCGACAGATTGACTTTTATTCCGCTCCGTGCCGCGCTCGGGAACGTGACATTCGGCGTGCTCGTGCCGCTCAAAACCATTCCGTTCTTGAGCGTGATGCTCGATCTCGTCGGGTCGATGATGAGACGGAAGCCCAGGTAACTTCCCGGCGCGAGATTCGTTTGTCCGAGCGGAAGCGCAGCCCCGTTCTGATATGCGAGCAGATTGATGCTCTGGCCCGGCGACGCGAGCGTCGTCCAGCCGTTCGTGGTGGCGCTGTCATCCGGCGCACCCGTTGCTGCCGCGGAGGAATCAGCCGCGGCGACGCGGGCGTCGACGCGAACGACGAACAGATCGACGCGCGCCACCGAGTCGGTCGGGAACGGCGCGTCCGTGAGCTGCACTGCCATCGTGCCGTTGGCCGGTGCCGACGTCGCCTTGTCGCCGCATGCGGCGAGGAGAGCGCCGGTTGCCATGACGGCAGCGATGCGGAAATGTGTAGGAATGTTCATAGCGTCCTCCGTTGTGATGAAGAGAGTGCGACTCACCCTCTGTACGCCGCAACGTAGGTGTGGACCGTTACATGGAGTATTGTCCGAAGGACTTACTCTGATTGAGCTACGGCAGTAACCTCGCCCAATTGGGCGATGGTATTGCTATGCGGTGTCTCCCTGATCAAGCCGCGCCATGGCGATCAGTCGCGTGCCGTGCCGGGCGGCGCTCTCGATCTCGAGCTGCCCGTGCACGTTCGCGAGCATCTCGCGCAGCTGAAAGAGGCCGATTCCCCACCCGTTGTGTTCGATCGCGGACGGATCGAAGCCGTCGCCATCGTCGATCACTTCGAGGCGCAGCGTGGTCGCCGTTCCCGACAGCCGGATTTCCACCGAGCGCGCATTCGCGTGGCGCTCGACATTGCGCACCGCCTCTTCCGCGACGTGATAGATCGTTCGCAATAGAATCGGTGAGAGGTGCGCGGGCGCGGTGTCAGTGTTCACCGAAACCAGGAGTCCCGAACGGTTGCGCACACGCGCGGCAAGCGCCTCGAGGGCGGGCGCGAGGCCCAGTTCCTGAAGCAGGCCCGGATATGTCGCATCCGCCAGAGCGCGCACGTCCTTCAGCGTGCGCGATGCGAGGTCGCCGGCGTCACGCAGGGCGGCCAGCCGCTTCTTGGTCTCGACCGTGTGAGTCGCAAGCACGAGCTGGAGCTCGATCCCGTACAACTGCTGTGCCGTTTCTTCACGCAGCTGTCGCGCGAGCGCGGCCCGTTCGACATCGCGCGTCGCGAGACTCCGCTGAATGAGCTGGTGGAAGCGAAGGTGATCGGTGCTGATCGCGTCGAGCAGTTTGTTGAGCGTCATGCGGAGCCGCTCGATGCGGTGATCGGAGACGGGAGACGCTGCTACGCGCGCATACCACTCACCGCGGGCGACGCGCTCCGCCGTGCGTTCGAGATCGTCGAGCGGCGCGAGCGCCAGCCGCACCAGCAGGACGTTGAACGCGAAACTGATCACCAGTGCGGCGCCGACGAAGGCGATCACGCCCGCCTCGCCGCTCGCGGCGGCCGCGAGCCCTGCGGCGGCCGCGATCAGCAGGTTGGCGCCGAGCAGTTTGGCGACAAGCGGAACGTGGAGGACGCGCGCGCGCAGCTCCCGCCACCGAGTCGCGAAGCTCGCGCGGTCGGCCTGGAGTTCTGCGGGCTGGGCGAAATGCAGCTGTGGTGACGTCATGGTTGTCGCTCCGGTTGATGCCACAAATGTGCGGCAGCCGGAGGGCGCATTCAGTCGGTATTGTGCTGAACGTCACGGGGGGAATTCCCGACACGCCGTGGGGCGTTTGCCCCCGGACTCCCGCCGGTCAGTCGAGCCGGAATCGCTCCGCGTACTCCTGTTTCCTGGCCGGATCCTGCCGCGCTTTCAGCAGGATGCAGTTGCCGATTGCGAGCGCATCGATCCCCGTGCCCATGAAACACGCGAAC
>DASYSH010000242.1:0-2004 GCA_036003525.1 Gemmatimonadaceae bacterium
TTCGGACTTCGGTCTTCGGATTTACGCATATATCCCACGCAACCTGTGCACCGTCGCCACGCGGCTGATCGAAAGCATGTACGCCGCCGTGCGCATGTTGACCTTGTGCTGCTTGCTGAGATCGAGCACGGCCTTGAAGGAATGCTGCTTGATTTCTGTGAGACGCTCGTTCACGACTTTCTCGGTCCAGAAATACCCGCCGCGATCCTGCACCCATTCGAAATACGAAACGGTGACGCCGCCCGCGTTCGCGAGGATGTCCGGCACCACGAAGACGCCCTTCTCGTCGAGAATCGTGTCGGCGGCCGGAGTGGTCGGACCGTTCGCGCCCTCGCAAATGATTTTTGCGCGGATCTTCGCGGCGTTTTTCTTCGTGATCACGTTCTCGAGCGCGGCCGGGAGCAGCACGTCGCACTCGACCGTGAGCAGCTCTTCGTTCGTGATCTTGTCGCCCTTCGGATAGCCGTCGAGCGTCTTGTTCTTCACGACCCATGCGATCGCGTCGTCGACGTCGATGCCGGCCTTGTTGTGGATGCCGCCGGTGCGGTCGCTGATCGCAATGATCTTGCATCCCTCGCGCTGCAGCAGCTGTGCTCCAATAGAGCCCACATTGCCGAAGCCCTGCACCGCGACCGTGGCGCCCTTCACGTCCATGCCGAGGTGCGCGAGCGCGCCCTTCGTCACGATCATGCAGCCGCGGCCCGTCGCTTCACGACGGCCGAGCGATCCGCCCATCTCCACCGGCTTTCCGGTGACGACCGCGGTGACCGTGTGGCCCATGCGCATCGAATAGGTGTCCATGATCCACGCCATCACGCGCTCGTTGGTGTTCACGTCGGGCGCGGGAACATCGGAGTCCGGCCCGAGCGTCGAAATGATCGACGCGGTGTAGCGGCGCGTGAGACGCTCGAGTTCAGCCGCGCTCATCTTGAGCGGATCGCAGATCACGCCGCCCTTGGCGCCGCCGAACGGAATGTTCACGACCGCGCACTTCCACGTCATCCATGCGGCGAGCGCGGTGACCTCATCAAGCGTGACGTTCAGGTCGAAACGAATTCCGCCTTTCGCAGGACCGCGAGACGTGTTGTACAGAACGCGAATGCCCGTGAACACTTCCACATCGCCGTTGTCCATCATCACCGGCGAGTGCGTGATGATCTGCTTTTCCGGCTTGCGCAGCACTTTGTAGATGCCCGGCTCGAGATCGAGCAGCTCGGCCGCGCGGTCGAAGCGCGACATCATGGCTTCGAACGGATTTTCTTCAGAAAGGAAGCGATCCTTGTCGGGTCGGACGATCGTGTTCGTTGGCAACAGGAGATCGGGGGCCATTCGAGTTTTTTTCGTTGTTTGGCCGGCGCTTCTGGATGGCCGGCGTGATTTTTCAGTTGGTAGGTTTTCGACCTGCGACAGCCATCAAAGCCCGGTCCAATTCGGCCGCTCCGGACTCCACCTCGACACGCTGTGAAAGATACCACAATGGAGGACCTTCGCGAGGCCAGAGCGGGCCTAGTTTTACGGCATCTTTCAGTGTACAGACGACGAGGTCGACGCCCGCTCCGCGGCGCGACAGTTCACGAGCGTCGGCCGCGGAATACGCGTGATGATCGCGCGCGGCCGCGAGTTCGACTATGCCGCCTGCAGCCGTCAGTTGCGCTCCGAATGCGAGCGGATCCCCGATGGCCGCAACCGCGAGTAGGGTTTTCCCCTGCACCGACTGCAGTGGCGCAATTTCGCCGGACTGCCAGCCGACGAGCGCGTCGGCGGCGAGATGGATGATCGCTGCGCCGGCACCGGGCGCGAACGCTCGCGCCTTCGACAGCAAATCGTTCGCGCGCACAAGCGATGCGCTCTTGCGCGTCACCACGATGAACGTCGCGCGCGAGAGCGACGCCAGCGGCTCGCGCCACGGTCCCGCCGGGAGTGAACGGACGGGCCCGCTCCGCTCGGCGGCGAGCAGCACGACATCCCAGTCGCGTCGCGCGCGGCGATGCTGGAACGCGTCGT
>DASYSH010000243.1:0-3623 GCA_036003525.1 Gemmatimonadaceae bacterium
GGCTCGATGATGCAGGTCGTCGCCGCCGTGCTGAACGGATCGCCCGCGCCGCTCGAATCGCATCGCAGGGATATCCCGCAAGCCGTGCGTGACGTGGTGATGAAGTCGCTCGCGAGAAAATCCGCGGATCGTTATCAGACCTACGACGAATTCCGCGCGGCCGTCGCATCGCTGCGCAAACCGGAGACCGCGCCCGCCACGATCTGGGATCGATTCAGGGCCGCGGTCGTCGACAGCCTCATCGTCAGTGCGATCAGCTCGGGATTCTTCCACCTCACGATTTCGCTGCTCAACAAGAACTGGGCGACGACTTCGACGCAGGGACTCGAACTGAATACCGTGCTGGTTTCCATCCTGGCCGTGCTCATTGTCGGTGTGCCGGAAGGACTGTACGGAATGTCCGTCGGCAAATGGATGCTCGGAATTCGCGTCATCAATCTTCAGGGCGGATTGCCGGGGCTCGCGCGCGGCGTCGCGCGTTCGGCGCTGCTTCAGCTGTTCGAGGTCGCGTGGCTCATCGCACAGCTCACCGGCGTGAACAAGGGCACGCGCGCGACACTTTCATTCTTCGTAAGCGGACTCGCGCGTTTGGTCGTTCTCGTCACCGTGCGGCGCGGCAACGGCGTCATGATGGTGCATGACTGGATCACCGGCACGCGGGTGGTGAAACGGAGCGTCGGCGCTCAAAAGCGGCATGCGGATGCGGCGCGCCGTGAGGCGCCGGTGCTCACCGGAAGCGAACGCCGTATCGGTCCGTACGCCGTCGTCGGCCCTCTCAGCGCGGACAGTTCGGTCCTGCTCGGGTGGGACGCGTCGATGCACCGCGCGGTCTGGATCGTTCCGCAGCCCGACGGAGCGCCGGAAAATT
Source organism: Gemmatimonadaceae bacterium (assembly GCA_036003525.1). Taxonomy (GTDB): domain Bacteria; phylum Gemmatimonadota; class Gemmatimonadetes; order Gemmatimonadales; family Gemmatimonadaceae; genus Fen-1231. The sequence goes on from DASYSH010000243.1 coordinate 869, forward strand.
CACAGGCGCGCCGCGATCTCGCGCGTCTCACTCGACTGCGCTGGGTCGCGGGACGCCGCGCGCGCGGAGAGAACTGGGATGCGTATGAATCGCCGTTCGGCGAGCCGCTCGCGTCACGTTTGCAGCGACCGGTGCCGTGGAGCGTGCAGCAGAATTGGATGCTGGATCTCACCGCCGAGCTGAGCGCAGCGCTGGCCGACGGCACCATGCCGGCTGCGCTGACCGTCGACGCGCTGTGGGTGACGGCGGGCGACCGGATTGTCATTCCCGAATCCGCCGGTGATGTGACCGTTCAGGCAGACAGCGCCGGAGCACTCGCGTTCATCGGCGCGGTGCGCGATCGCGTTCGCGCCGCGGCGAGCGGCGGTGCGCCGCTCCCGCGATACGCGACCGAAGCAATGAATGCGTCGGGCAGCGCGAAATCCGTCGACGACGTGAACGCGCTGTTCAAGGCGACGCTCGGCCGACCGGTCACCATTTCGCGCGCGCGGCGCGGCGGCTTGATAGCTGCGACGCTTGGCGTGGTGTTCTTCATTCCGATCGTCTCCGCCCTCCCGCTTCGATCGGCATCACAGCACGATCCGCAGGGCCAGAAACTTTCCGGCCTGCTGCAGTTCATCGGCGACAGCGTGCACGCCGTGCCCGACTCGCTCCGCCCCAAGACGCAGGCAAAGAAGAGCGGCCTGTTCACCGACTTCAACACGGCACTGAAAAAAGCCGGCTGGATGCCGCTCGACACGGCGCTCGACCGCCTCTCGCCGGAGGAATATCAGCGCGAGAGCCGGCTCGCGCAGATCTATGTTGCAACGCAGCTGTCTGCGCGCGTGCACGACACGCTCGGCGCGCCGGGAAGCACGAATCGCGGCGCGAGCGTGACGCTCTACGGAAAATCGCCGCCGGAGAACCGTCTCGCATTTGCGATTCTGAAAAAATATTCGGATGTGGATTCCGCTGACGTTCGCGACGCGCGCATGCTGGTGGATTCCACCTGGCACGGATCGCCGCCGGGCACGAACGTCGATCTGATGATTCGGGTCGTGGGCGCCGTGCTGTTCATCTTCCTCCCCTGGTTCATCGCGGTGTGCGCGATCGTCATTGCGGTGCTCGCGCGCCGTGGTGCGCTGATGCGCGGATTTTCGATCGATATCGTGACGAAAACAGGAGAGCCGGCCGGGCGGCTGCGAATTCTTGTTCGCAATCTCGTGTCCTGGTCGCCGCTGCTGGCGCCGATCGCGATCTGTTACGCCGTGCTGCTCGTACCGCAGTCGGCAGCGGCGCTCGTGTTCTACGCGATCTTGGGCGTTATCGCGTCGGCCTTCGTCGCCGGCATCTGGATGGCGGTTACCACGACCGAGCGCGGCATCGCCGACCGCGTCGCCGGTACGTATCTGGTGCCCGAATAGCGACTGAGTGGCGTTGTGCGTAATATGTTAATCGTATGACGCACACTCTACAGCGCGTAGCAGCAGGGTTCGCGATCGCCCTCGCCGTCAGCGCTCTTCCTATTGAGATCGCCGCCGCTCAAACGCCGATGACCGGTGTCGAGCAGGCGCGAGTCGATAGCATCCGCCGGCCGTACACCGAAGGCGACATCGAATTCATGTCGGGCATGATCGGCCATCACTCGCAGGCCGTGAAGATGGCCGGGTGGTGCACATCAGGTCACGGCGCGAGCAAGTCGCTCCAGATTTTTTGCGGACGCATTGCGATGGCGCAGACCGCGGAGATCGGCTTGATGTCCACCTGGCTGAAGGATCGCAACCAGCCCGTGCCCGATCCCGATCCGCGCGGAATGAAGATGAAGATGGGCGGGCGGGAAATGTTCATGATGATGCCCGGCATGCTGAGCGACGAGCAGATGAAGCAGCTCGACGCGGCGCGGGGCGTCGAGTTCGACCGGCTCTTTCTCACGTACATGATCCAGCACCACAAGGGCGCGATCACGATGGTCGAGAAGCTCGAGAACACGCCGGGCGCCGATCAGGATGAAATCGTTTTCAAGTTTTCGAACGATGTGCAGGCCGATCAGAGCACCGAGATCGACCGCATGCAGATGATGTTGGACGCCCTCCCCCCAAAGTAGTTCGCAGGTCAATTCTCACGCCTCGCTCGTGCCTCGTCGCAATACTCTCTTACTCCCCCTGTTATGAACTCCGTTCTACTTAGAAACCGCGCCGCCGCTGCGGTCGTCACCGCGCTCGCGATCGCCGCCTGCACACACAACGTCCCGACGACTACGATGTCGGGTTCGACGGGTGCATCGGGCCGCGGCCCCGATATGTCCGCGCCGATCATCGCGGCGCCGTCGCCCGATCCGAGAGTCGGGTTGAAAGCAGGCCTGCAGGACGCGGGCGAAGCGATCTGGAATCTGAAGAAGATCTCGCACACACCGCCGCCGAAGGATTTCGCGGGCATCACGAATTCCGACCTCGCGTTCTATGGCACGAACGTCGTGCAGGGCAACTACAACGGCTTCCAGATTTGGGATATTTCGAATCCCATGGCGCCGCGCCTGCGTCTCGGAACGCTCTGCCCCGCGTCGCAGAGCGATGTCTCCGTCTGGAAGAACCTCCTCTTCGTTTCCGCCGAAGCGCCGACCGCGCGCCTCGACTGCGGCAAGACGGCGCCGACCGAAGTCGTGAGCAAGGATCGCATCCGCGGCCTTCGCATTTTCGACATCAGCGACATCGATCATCCGAAGTATCTCGCGAACGTCCAGACCTGCCGCGGTTCGCACACGCACACGGTCGTCGAC
>DASYSH010000244.1:0-4106 GCA_036003525.1 Gemmatimonadaceae bacterium
TGAGCTGTCCCACCGGCGACTCGACGGGCACCACAGGCACATCCGGCGGATGTTGGTTCCAAACGGGCGGCACGATCGAGGTGATCATTTCGCAGCACTACACGAGCTCCGCCAACAGCGGACTTCGAGAGGGACGAACACTCGATCCCTGCCAGCTGACCAACAAGCGGCCGGCGTTCTTCCCGATGTCGATGCAGTATCAGGACAACAAGTACTACGAGATCGATCCGGTCAACGTCTCGACGTGGGCACAGGTGAAGCAGTACTACTCGTATCTGCGTGGACGGCCTGCGCCCTGATTCAGACAGCGGACGGCAGCTTGGACATCGGACGACAGACGGCGGCGAGGCTTCGGCTTCGCCGCCGTCCGTTTTTCACTCTGCCGTCTGCCGTCCCAGCCGCCGTCTGCCCTCTGCCGTCCGCCGTCCACACGCGCAACCTTATCCATCACTGCGTTGTCTCCAGTGTGAACCGGTTCTGATGGAGCGCCCCGTACGTGGATGATGCACAGCTGGTCGCAGCAGTCCTGGCAGGCCAGGCGAACGCGGAGCGCGAGCTCTACGATCGCCACGTGGATCGCGTCTTCCGGCTCGCGTTCAGGATGGCCGGAGACGACACGCTGGCGCGGGATTTCACACAGGACACGTTCGTTCGCGCGTTCGGCAAGCTGGCGGATTTTCGCGGGGAATCATCGCTCGCAACATGGCTGCACACGATTGCGACGTCCGTGATTCTGAACGGACTGAAAAAGGTGCGGCGGATCAGGTCGAGAGAAATCGGCGGCGACGAGCTGCCGGACGCGCCGGTGGCGAGACGAGAAGCGGAACCGGATTTGAAACTGAAACTCGCGCGGGCGATCGACGCGCTTCCGGCTGGATACAGGGCGGTGTTCGTGATGCACGACGTGGAAGGGTACACACACGAAGAGATCGGCAGGGCGCTCGGCGTGCAGCCGGGCACGTCGAAAGCGCAGCTGTTTCGGGCGAGGGCCCGGCTGCGGAGTGAACTGGCGGAATTCGCAGGGGAGTGGGCGTCATGAGCGAAGAAAAATTCGAAGAGTTTCTGCAGCGCGAGGCAAAGTCGTACAACGAGCCGCCGGTGAACGTGCCGCGCGATGAGATGTTTGCGGCGATCACGGCGGCGCGCGCACGCGGACCGAAGACCGAGGTCCGAACGCCGATGAAAAACGCGGCGTGGATGGGCATGGCCGCGACGCTCTTGATCGGCGTGGCGATCGGCCAGTACGTGTCGACGCGCCACGAAGCCACGGCGGCCGCATCGCAGACGGCGAGCAGTGTCGCGCCGGCCACAGCGGCCGACAGCGCGGATCGTTCGTACGCCGTCGCCGCAACGAGCGAACTCGCGCGGGCGGAAGCGTTGCTCACCGCGTACGGCACGGCCGGTTCGCACGCCATCGTCGACAAACAGCTGTCGGCGTGGGCACGCGACATTCTCTCGAACACGCGCCTGCTCCTGGATTCACCGGCCGCCACGGATCCCGCGCGCCGCAAGCTGCTGCAGGATCTCGAACTCGTGCTCGTGCAGATGGTGCAGCGTTCGCCGGCGGAAGGCGCCGGCGACGAGCGCGAACAGATCGACCGCAGTATGGAACGCACACAAGTGCTCCCGCGGCTGCGCTCGGCGCTGCCTGCGGCACGCAATAACTGATACAAAAAACGGATTTCTGAACAGGAGAATGGCAGTGCATAAACTCATTGTGATCGCGGCTCTGGCCGCACTGGGCGCGACGACCGGCGCCAATTCCATGTCCGCCGCCAGTCTTACGGGCGCCGACGTTCCCAAGTCGTGGGCTCCGGCCGACGTCGCAGACTCGCTCTGGAAACAGGGGCGCAACGCGATCTCGGACGAGGACTGGCGTCGCGCCGAGAGACTGTTCTCGCGCATTCACGAGGACTATCCGAAATCGGCGTATGCCGCGGACAGCTACTACTGGGAGGCGTTCGCGCTCTCCCGTCGCGGCGGAACGGACAATGTGCGCGACGCGGTTGCGCTGCTCGAAAAGCAGATCGAACGGTTCGCCAACGCGTCGTCGGTCAAGAACGGCGATTCGAAGTCGCTGCTGACGCGCCTGCAGGGCACGCTTGCCCGCGGCGGCGACGCGAACGCGGCAGCGGAGATCTCGAGTCGCGCCACAGCGGCTGCAGCGCGCGCAGATGGCGCCGAGGCGCGTGCCGCCGGGTCGGCCTCGCGAGCGGGCGCTTCGGTGCGCGTCGGATCCGGCCGGTCGCGGTCGTCGTCCGACATTCCCGGCTGCAAGAGCGAGGATGACGACGATCGCGTGGAGGCGCTGAACGCGCTGCTGCAGATGGGATCCGACGACGCGCTGCCGATCCTGAAGAAAGTTCTCGCGCGCCGCGACCAGTGCTCGGAAATCCTGCGCCGCAAGGCGGTGTTCCTCGTCTCGCAGAAGCGCGGCGACGAGGCGGCCGACATTCTCGTCGACGCCGCGAAAAACGATCCGGACGCCGAGGTGCGCGAGCAGGCCGTGTTCTGGCTGTCGCAGGTGAACTCGTCGAAGGCGATCCCCCTGCTCGAACAGATTTTGAAGAACGCGCCGAACGAAAAGATGCAGGATCAGGCGCTGTTCGCGCTTTCACAGAAATCCGACGATCGCGCACAGGCGGTGCTGCGCGATTATGCCGGGCGCGACGATGCGCCGGATCACGCGCGTGAGCAGGCCGTTTTCTGGCTCGGGCAGCGCCGGTCGGACGAGAACGCGAAGTTCCTGCGCGATCTGTTCGCGAAAACCACGAGCAAGTCGCTGAAGGACAAGATCATCTTCTCGATTTCGCAGACGCGCAACAGCGGCAATGATGAGTGGCTGCTCGATCAGGCGGTCAACACGAAAAATTCGATGGAGATCCGCAAGAACGCGCTGTTCTGGGCCGGCCAGAACGGGTCGATGGACATGGCGAAAGTCGGCGCGCTCTATGACAAGGGTTCCGAGACCGAGTTCAAGAAGCAGGTGATCTTCGTGCTGTCGCAGCGCGGAAAATCGCCTGAGGCGATCGACAAGCTCATCGACATCGCGAAGAACGAGAAGGACAAGGAACTCAGGAAAGAAGCGATTTTCTGGCTCAGCCAGTCGCACGATCCGCGCGTGGCGAAATTCCTCATGGACATCATCAACAAATGAAAATCAATCAGCGGTTGGCCGCCGCGTGCGGCCTCGGAGCGATGATCGTGTCGGCCACGCTGCCGGCGCAGACCATCGCGCGCAGGGTGTCGCAGGTGAAAGACGGGACGGTGCGCATGTCCTTCGCGGCGCGATCCGACGTGTGCGGCAACGGTGCAGGGAACATCAGCACGGGTAACGGCACGAATCGCACCTATCGATCCAACGGGAATGGATCGACAATGACAACTTCGCGGCGCAACGAATGGGAGGACGACTGCGAATCCGGCCCGGTGCGGGTCGCAATCGACATGGCTGACGGAAAGCCGATTGCGCTGCGCACGTACGTCGGCGGACGCTGGCGCTCGGGAACCGACATCACCGATTTGGGAACGGTGCCGGTGAAAGACGCCGTCGACTATCTGCTCGATAATCTCGCTCGTGCCGACGGAAAAGTTGCGGGCGAAGCGATTTTCCCCGCGACGATCGCGGACAGCGCGGTGGTATGGCCGCGACTGCTCACGCTCGCGAAGGACGACACTCGGTCAAAGAGCGTGCGCAATCAGGCGGTGTTCTGGGTGAGTCAGGCCGCCGGCGACAAAGCGACGGCAGGGCTCGTTGAAGTGGTTGGCGACGCGGCCGCGGAGCAGGACGTGCGCTTGCAGGCGGTGTTCGCTCTCTCTCAGCGTCCGAAAGACGAAGGCATCCCGGCGCTCATCGAGATCGCGAAGAACAACAAGGATCCGAAGATCCGGAAGCAGTCGATTTTTTGGCTGGGCCAGAGCGGGGATCCGCGCGCAATTGCTTACTTCGAGGCGATACTGAACAAAAAATGACCGAAGTCCGAAGGCCGAAACTGCGCGCGCAGTTTCGGTCTTCGGTCTTCGGTCTAAAAAAGCGTCAGCGCCGACTCCCCCGCCGGCAGAATCTTATGACAGTTCCTGCACCGCGCCTCATAAGCTTCCGCACC
>DASYSH010000245.1:0-4512 GCA_036003525.1 Gemmatimonadaceae bacterium
AGCGGGGAACGGGGAATCGTTAAGTATAGTCAATAGCATGAGAAGTGAGTTTGAGTGAGAGGGATGAGTTGGAGTGGCTCTAGGACGGAGTTTGAGGGGAGAACTTCGATGCACACTCTCACTCCAACTCCGCCCTGACCATGCGCCACCTCATCCCTCTCGGGCCTATCCGTTTTTCTGTGTGTGAGGCCTGAGCACTGGGATTAGTGCTCGGTGGTGAAGCGCTCGCCGAAGAGCACGGCGAGATGGGGCAGCGCGGCGCGCCACTCTTTGGAGGCCGCTTTCCATTTGTTCATGATGTTCCGGAGCGCGAGGTAGAGGAGTTTCGTCGCGGCCTCGTCCGTCGGAAAGTGCCCACGCGTCTTGATGATTTTGCGCAGCTGCATGTGCAGACTCTCGATCGCGTTCGTGGTGTAGAGCAGTTTCCGAATTTCAGGCGGATACGCGAAGACGGGGCGCACGTGCGGCCAGTGCCGGCGCCACATCGCACCGATCGGCGCGTAGCGCGTGCCCCACGGACTCGCCTCGAACGCCGCCAGCGCGGCGAGCGCGGCGTCCGCGGTGGGCGCGCGATAGATGGCGCGGAGCGCGGCCCCCACGGCTTTCCGGTCCTTGTAGCTCACGTAGCTCAGGCTGCCGCGCACGAGATGGACCACACAGTGATGCACCTGCGTCTGCGGAAACACGGTGGTGATCGCCTCGGGAAAGCCGGCGAGCCCATCGACCAGCGCGATCAGGATATCCTCCACGCCGCGGCTCTTGAGCTCGGTCATCACGCGGAGCCAAAACGCGGCGCCCTCGGTCTGCTCAATCCAGAGCCCGAGCACATCCTTCCGCCCCTCGCGGTCGACGCCGATCGCGAGGTACACCGCCTTGTTCCGCACGGTGCCCTCGTCGCGAATCTTCACGCGCATCGCGTCGAGGATGACCACCGGGTACACGGCTTCGAGCGGGCGCTGCTGCCAGGCCGTCGCTTCCGCGATCACCTCGTCGGTCACCGTGCTGATGACGTCCGGCGCGATCGGGATCGCATAAAGCTCCTCGAGGTAGCCCTGGATCTCGCGCACGGTGAGGCCCCGCGCGTAGAGCGAGAGCACGGTGGCATCAAACTTCGGGAGCCGCCGCACCCCCTTGGGCACGAGCTGCGGCGTGAAGCTCCCCGCGCGATCTCGCGGAATCTCGAGTGGGAGCTCGCCGCTCTCGGTGAGCACCGTCTTCGGCGTCGACCCATTGCGATGATTGGTCTGCTCGGCCGGCTTGTCCTCGCCGGGGGCGTAGCCGAGATGGTGCGTCAGCTCGCCCGCGAGCATGCGCTCGATGATCCGCTTCTTCAACTGGCCGAAGATCGCCTCCATCTCGGGGGCCGTCGTGGCTCCCGCGACCAGCGCATCAATCTGCGCATCTGCCAGCACCGGGTCCTGCGTTTTCTTTCGGGCCATAACTCCCTCCGTGGGATGATTATGACCTCACACACAGAATTCCCGACAGGCCCTCCCTCTCACTCCAACTCCGCCTGACCGTGCGCCAACTCATCCCTCTCACTCCAACTCCGCCCTGACCATGCTCCAACTCATCCCTCTCACTCCAACTCCGTCCTGACCGTGGGCCAACTCATCCCTCTCACTCCAACTCACTTCTAACTCCCACTCAACTCTTGTCTGCCTAAGAGCGTATGAGCAGTTACATTCCGCCCCAGTAAATGGCCGACACCCGTTCGCGCGCCGACCTGATCGACCCTGCTTCGCTGGCGGCCCTCGGCCGCATCGAAATTATTGCGCGTTGGGTGGTGGAAGGTTTTCTCACCGGTCTCCATAAATCGCCGCGCAAGGGATTCTCGGTCGAGTTCGCCGAACATCGCGCATATCAGCCCGGCGACGATCTGCGGTTCCTCGACTGGAAAGTCGTCGCGCGCGCCGACAAATGGCTGATCAAGCAGTTCGAGGAAGAGACCAATCTCAAGGCCACGATTGTCCTCGATGTCAGCAAATCGATGGCATGGACCGGCTCGCCGGCGCGCGTCACGAAGCTCGCGTACGCCGAACAGGTTGCGGCCGCGGTCGCGTGGCTGCTGCTCCGCCAGCGCGACGGCGTCGGGCTGATCCGTTTCGATGACGAAGTGCGCACCGTGATTCCTCCGCGCGGCCGCACCGTGCAATGGCGCCGGATCATCAACGCGCTCGAAGATCCGGGTTCGGGCAAGGGCTCCGACGCGCCCGGTGCGCTCATGAAGGCGGCGCAGCTCGTCACGCGGCCCGGAATGGTCGTCGTCATCTCCGACCTGCTTGTCGACGAAGAAGAGATGACCAAGGCAGTGTCTGTGCTGCGTGGAATCGGCCACGACGTGACCGTGCTGCACATTCTCGACCCCGCCGAGCGCGATCTCGCGATCGCGAGGACGGAAACGGAACTGGTCGACACCGAAACCGCCACGTCCGTGAACGTGATGCTTACGGAAGTTCGCGATGCCTACCGCGAAACGGTGCAGGTCGCGATCGCCGAATGGCGCGATCGCCTCGGCGCCACGGGTTCGTCGTACGAACCTGTTTATACCGATCAGCCGTTCGGCGTGGCACTCCGCCGCGCGTTCGCCGCGCGTCAGCACCTGCCGTAACCGCGAATGAATTTTCTCGCCCCGCTCGCGCTGGTCCTGGCCGGCGCTGCCGCAGTGCCGCTCGTGCTCCATTTGCTTCGCCGCCGTACCGGCGAAAAGGTGGACTTTCCGGCGATCCGCTATTTGCTGCGCGCCGAACGCGAGCACTCGCGGCAGCTGAAGCTCCGCAATCTCCTGCTCATGCTGCTGCGCGTGTTCGCCGTGCTCGCGCTCGCGCTCGCCGCCGCGCGTCCGATCGGACGGCTCGCGGGCAGTTCGCATGCGCCGACCGCAATTGCGATCGTGCTCGACAATTCGCTGAGCACGTCGGTTGTGGTCAACGGCGCGCCGGTGCTTGCCCGCCTTAAGGACGCCGCGCGCGCGGCGATCGCGCGCGCCAATGCGAGCGACCGACTCTGGCTCGTCACGGCGGACTCTCGTGTCGTCGGCGGCAGCGCGAGCGCCGTGCGTTCCGCGCTCGATCGCACCGAGTCGCTCGCCGGCGCGGGAGATTTGCGCGCCGCTGTTGCGCGCGCCGCGCAACTCGTGCGGGGTGGCGGATTGCCGTCGCGCCAGCTCGCGATTCTCACGGACGGACAGGCATCGAGCTGGAACTCCGCCGTCCCGCTCGATGGCGTTGCCGCGACGGTGTTTGCCCCCGCGCTCGCGCCGCCGAAAAATCGTTCGGTCGTCAGCGCCGTCGCCGAGCCGCCGCACTGGACACCGCGCGGCGCCGTCCGCGCGACGACGACTGCGACGGACTCCGTAACGTTCCGCGTCGCGCTCGGCGCCCGCGCAGCCGCGCGCGGAATCGTCGCGCCCGGCGAAGACATCGTCGTGCGCCTGGCGCCGGGCGATCGCGGATGGATTTCAGGCGCAGTCGAACTCGAGCCCGATGAACTTCGCGCCGATGATGTGCGCTGGTTCGCGGTTCACATTGGGTCGGCGCCGGCAGTGAACGCCGAGCCGGGCGCCGGTCCGTTCGCGCGCACCGCGGTCGACGCGCTCGCGCAGGAGGGCCGCATCTCGCGCGGAACCGACATCGCGATCGCGGGGGCCGAGTCCGCAAAAAAACCGGGAATATTTTTCGCGCCGACCGACGCATTCCAGCTCGGCGCCGCAAACCGCGCGCTCGAACATGCGGGCATTCCGTGGAAATTCGGCGCGGCGCGCAGCGGGCCGGCGCCGGTCACCGGCCCGGGGCTCGCGGGCGTGAGCGCGACGCGCTGGTATGCGATCGAACCGCGCGGCGTGCAGGAGCAGGGAACCGTCGATACGATCGCGAAAGTCGGCAGCGATGCATGGGCCGTCGCAGGCGACGGTTACGTGCTCGTCGCGTCGCCCCTGACAACCGAAGGCACCGACCTTCCGCTGCGCGCGAGCTGGGTGCCGTGGCTGGGCTCGGCGATCGCCGACCATCTCTCCGGCGATGCGGGCGCGATCACCGAAGCTGCGCCCGGCGCGAACATCGCGCGCCCCGCGTGGGCGCGCGAACTCGAGGAACCGGATGGCACGCGGCGTCCGGTGCTCGAATCGCGGATCGAAGCGCCGGCGCGCGCCGGCGTCTACTTCTGGCTGCGCGGCCAGCAGCGCGCGGGCGCGCTCGTCGTGAATCCGGAAGTGAGCGAATCGGATCTCACGCGCCTGCCGATCGCGGCGCTGCGCTCGCGGTTCTCCGGCGCGGAAGTCGCGGCCACCGACGACGCCGCCAAATGGACGGCCTCCGCATTTTCATTCTCAGGCCGACGCGCGCTCGATGGCGCATTCATTTTGCTCGCGTTGCTGCTGCTCGTCGCCGAGGCGATCGTGACCCGCGCCGTCGCGCCGAAAGAGGAGTGAGGGGCTAACCAAGGTGGCACTTCCCTCGCTCGTCGAACGCCTCTCCGAACTTCCGGCGTTCCAGCGGCTGCTCTCGACGCTCC
>DASYSH010000246.1:0-5765 GCA_036003525.1 Gemmatimonadaceae bacterium
GGCGGTGATTGTCATGGCCGGACTACGGTCGAGGTGGGCTTGATTGTTTCTTCTCGGTCTTCGGTCTTCGGTCTTCGGTCGTCAAAAGCCATTGCCCCGTATGCGACGCCGCCACCTTCATCACGTCCTCCGGTGTCCCCATCGCGACCAGCTTGCCGCCGCCGTCGCCGCCGTCAGGTCCCATGTCGATCACCCAGTCGGCGAGCTTGATCACGTCGAGATTGTGCTCGATCAGCACCACCGTATGGCCGGCGTCGACGAGACGGTCGAGCACGCCGGCAAGTTTGCGAATGTCCTCGAGATGGAGTCCCGTCGTCGGTTCGTCCATCACGTAGAGTTTTTTCCCGGCGGTTTTCGCGGAGAAGGTGAGCTCGCGCGCGATTTTCAGTCGCTGCGCCTCGCCTCCCGAAAGTGTTGTCGCCGGCTGGCCGAGCCGCAGATACCCGAGCCCGACCTGCTGGACCTGCCAGAGCGCCTGGCCAAGCTTTTCTTCTCTCGGGAAAAATCGTATCGCCTGATCGACCGTGAGGTCAAGCACGTCGACGATACTCTTGCCGAGATACTTCACGTCGAGCACCGCCGGCTTGTAGCGGGTGCCGTCGCATTCTTCGCACGGCACGTAGACGTCGGCCATGAAGACCATCTCGACTTCGATGTAGCCGGCGCCTTCGCACTTCTCGCAGCGGCCGCCCTTGACGTTGAAGCTGAACGTGCTCGCGCTGTAGCGCCGCTCCTTCGCAAGCGGCACGTCCGCGAAAATGCGGCGGATCTCGTCGAACGCCTTGATGTACGTCACGGGATTCGATCGCGGCGATCGTCCGATCGGCTCTTGATCGACGAGCACGACGGCGTCGAGCGATTCATATCCGGTGATCTCATCGAACACGCCGACGCGTTCGCCGAGATGCTGTTTCGCCGAATGCTCCCCCGTGATCCGCTGCTCGAGCGCGCGAAAAAGAACGTCGTGCACCAGCGTGCTCTTTCCGCTGCCGGAAACGCCCGTCACCGCGGTGAGCGCGCCGATCGGAATCTTGATATCGACGCCGCGCAGGTTGTGCTCACGCGCGCCCGTGAGCCGGATCCAGCGCGGACCGGTCTTGCGGCGCTCCGCGGGAAGAGGAATCGTCCGCTCGCCCGTGAGATATTTCCCGGTGAGCGGACTTTTCGCCGCGTCGGAAATCGGCCCCGAGAATACGACGCGGCCGCCCTGCTCGCCGCTCTCCGGTCCGAGCTCCACCATGTAATCGGCCATGCGGATCGCTTCGAGGTCGTGCTCGACCACGATCACGGTGTTTCCGCCGTCGCGCAGCCGCGCGAGCAGTCCCAGCAGCCGGTCCATGTCGCGCGGGTGCAACCCGATGCTCGGCTCGTCGAGCACGTACGTCGTGTCGACCAGATGCGCGCCGAGCGAATTCGCCAGGCCGATGCGCTGGGCCTCGCCGCCGGAAAGTGTGCGCGTCGTGCGGTCGAGCGTCAGGTAGGTGAGCCCGACGTCGGTGAGAAAGCGCACGCGATCGCGCGCCTCGCGCATGATGTGCGAGGCGATCGCGATTTCCTGTTTCGTCAGCGTGACGGTTTCGAGCCACGCGCGCAGCAGGTCGACGGGCAGCGCGGCGACGTCCGCGATGCTCTTGGTCGCGACCTTCACATTGAGCGCGTCGGGCTGAAGCTTCGTGCCGTGGCAGGTCGGGCAGGTCTGCGCTGTTTGATACTGCCGCAGAAAAACGCGGATGTATTGCTTGTATTTTTTTGGCTCGAGCGATTCCAGGTGCTTCACGACGCCGAGGAATCCTTTCGCTTTTCCGCGCAGCAGTTTCTCCTGTTGCGCCGGCGAGAGCTCGAACCACGGCCGGTCCATCGGGATGCTCTCCCTCTTCGCGAACTCGGCGAGCGCGCGCCGCTTGTTGTCGTAGCGCGGCATGGTCCACGGATGAATCGTCCCTTCGGCCAGCGTCCGCTCGGGGTAGGGCACGATCAGCGCGATGTCGTACTCGAGCGTCGCGCCGAATCCGTTGCAGGTCGGGCACGCGCCGCGCGGATTGTTGAACGAGAACAGCTGCGGTGAGGGAACGGGCGCGATGTGGCCGTCGTTGGGGCACCGGAAGCGCGTTGTGAATCTTTGGGAGGGCAGGCGGCGGACGGCGGAAGGCGGCTGGGACGGCGGACGGCTGACGGCGGACAACGCATCGGCTTCGAGCGCTACTGCATCGCCGTCGCCTTCGATGAATGCGGTCTCGAATGCGTCAGCAAACCTTGTCCGCTCCGATTCCGATACCGCGAGGCGATCGGCGACGACGAGCAGCTCTTTTGCTTTCGAGAGATTCGTTTTCGGCGGAAGCTCGTCGAGGTGCATCACATCGCCGTCGGCGACGACACGCACGAACCCCTTTGCCTTCAGATTCTCGACGATCTGCGCGTGGGTGACCTTCGCGGATCGCTTGAGTGGAAACGCGATGAGAAGCCGCGTTCCCTCGGGAAGCGCGAGCACGGCGCTCGCCGCGCCATCGGCGGTGTCGGGCTTGAGTTCGCGCCCGCAGACGGGACAAATCGTTCGCCCGATCCGCGCCCAGAGGAGTCTGAGGTAGTCGTAAATCTCCGTCGCGGTGCCGACAGTCGAACGCGACGTGCGCGTCGGATTCTTCTGCTCGATTGCGACGGCAGGGGAGAGCCCGTCGATAAAATCGACGTCGGGCTTCTTCATCCGCTCGAGAAACTGCCGCGCGTACGCCGACAGCGACTCGACGTACCGGCGCTGCCCTTCAGCGTAAATCGTATCGAACGCGAGCGAAGATTTCCCCGATCCGGACGGCCCGGTAATGACCGTGACCGCCCGCCGCGGGATATCGAGATCGATCCCTTTGAGGTTGTGCTGCCGCGCACCGCGGATCTGGATTCTGTCCTTCACAAAGGAAAGTTAGCCGGGAGACGCGATCTCATCTCTCATTTCTCCACGCTCTCAGATCTCCCCCCTGGCCTCGCCTCTTGCCGCTCGTTTCGCCCCGCTGCCCCCTCACCCTTGCCACTCCCATCTGGCCTCCCATCTCCCCTCTGCCAAACCACTTGGCAAGCTTGCCGCCCCTCTCCCCGACCCATAGTTTCCGATCCGAGATGCCCTACATCCAGTTCAACGATCAGCGGTTTCCACTTACCGCCGCCGAGCTCACCGTTGGCGCCTACGAAGGCGCCGCGCTGCGACTCCCGGGCGAGGATCCCACCCTCCGGGCGGTCCTCCAGATCGGTTCGGATGGCACCGGCCTCGCGAGGCGCGGCAGTGCGGACGCCGTCGTGTTCATTAATGGCGTCCAGCTGGGGGCCGAGCCGAGTCCGCTGCTCCACGGCGACAAACTGTCGCTCGGTGCGCACGAACTCCGCTACGGCGACGATGTGAAAGGCGGCAGCACGCAGTTCCTCTCCAGCATGAGCATTCCGGACGCGCTCAAGGCAAAATCCGGCTCACCAAAGAAACCCACCACCGCGACAGGCGGGCGCCTCGTTTCGCTCGTCGACGGGCGCGAGTACACGGTCCCGGATGCAGGCGTGACCTTCGGACGCGAGATAGGCAATGACATCGTCATCGCGTCCACTGAAGTTTCGCGCAAGCACGCGTCGATTGCGCCCGGAGACGGCGGCTATTTCGTCACCGATCTGAGCACGAACGGACTGACGGTAAATGGCGTCCGCGTCGACAAGGTTCAGCTGCTGGGACGCGGTGACGTTCTCAAGATCGGACCCGAGGAATACCGGTTCTACGCCGACGTAGCGAAGGCACCGGCCGAACCACCCCAGCCTCCGGCATTGGCCAGTGAGCCCACGGCGAGCGCGCCCCCACCGGCGTCAGTTGCGGCGCCGGCGCTCGCCGCGGACACTGGCTTCGGATTGAACTCGCTCGACGGGATGCCGCAGATCGACATGACAGTGATCGATCTCGAAGATGCGATTATCGCAGCCGGCGCTCCCGCGCCTCCGGTCGCCGCGAACCGAGTCGCTCCTGTGGCACCTGCGCCGGTCGCTCCGCCAGTCGCGCCGCCGCCGCCGATAGAGGTCATCAAACCCGCGCCGAAACCGGCGCCGGAACCGGCGTCTGCGCGCAAACCGCTCGCCACACTCGAAGTCATCAACGAAGGTCCGATGAAGGGGACGAAGTTCGAAATTCACACGCCCCTCACGAATGTCGGCCGCGGGCCGCACAACGACATTGCGCTGCAGGACGAAAGCGTCTCCGATTCGCACGCGAAGATCCTGAAGCGCGACGGAGCGTGGTGGCTTATCGATCAGGGCTCGACGAACGGCAGCTACATCGGAGGCCGTCGGGTGCAGGGCGAACAGCAGATCATCGGCGCGCCGGACATCCGGTTCGGCTCGATCAAGCTGATGTTCAGATCCACACCGGTCGCTGCGGAGGACGAAGGGAAGGGTACGCGCGCGATCGCGGCGTTCGGCGTCGAAGCGGCGAAGAAGGCAGCCGAGAAGAAGCGCGCGACACAGGCCGCGCCGATTCCGGAAGCGGCGCAGGTCCCGGCTGAAAAGAAAAAAGGGTGCATGGCGATGATCGCGTTCCTCGTGACGCTTGGCGTCGCCGGAGCAACCATGACGGCCATTCTGCTCACCATGAAGGGCTGATCAGTGGAGCTAAAGGTTGGGGCGCGTTCCGATGTCGGCATGATCCGCTCGGGCAACGAGGATAATTTTTTCGCCGAGGCGGATGAACGTCGCGGTGTATTCGTCGTCGCGGACGGCATGGGCGGCCATGCGGCGGGCGAAGTCGCGAGTGAAATGGCCGTGCAGATCGTGGCGCGGCACCTGCTCGTGCTGTCGAGCGTGCTCGAGTCGTCGGCGGCGGACAAGGTCGCGACGTCGATGAAGGATGCGAACCGCGCGATTTACGAACGCATGCTCGCCGAAGTCGACAAGCAAGGCATGGGAACGACGGCGAGCGTGCTCGTGCTCTCCGACAATCAGTTTTTGATCGGGCAAATCGGCGACTCGCGGATTTACCTCCTGCGCGACGGCGCCCTGACACAGCTCACCAAAGATCATTCGTACGTGCAGGAGCAGGTCGACGCCGGATTGCTGACGCCCGAACAGGCGCGTTATCACCCCTACAGCAATGTGATCACGCGCTGCGTGGGCGCCAGCGAATCAGTCGAAGCGGACATCTACGAAGGCGAGATGAAGCCCGGCGATGTGTTCCTGCTCGCAAGCGACGGCCTCACGGGCATGGTCGACGACCGCCGCCTGCAGACGATGCTGCTCGCGCGCTCGGGGCCGGGCCGGATCGTCGACGCGCTGATCGCCGAAGCGAACGGGCGCGGCGGACTGGATAACATCACGGCAATCGTGATTCAGGTGGTGGGGGTGGATACGCCGCTCACCGGATCGCGTGGCTGAACCGCAGTCAACCGAAACGGTTGAAACCGTCTCGGCTTTGTACCTGGGAAATATTCTGTTCGCGCTGGAGAGGTGTGCGCTGGCGCTCGAGACAGAGGGTAAACCTGCGGACGCGGCGTTTTATCGGGGGATAGCACGAAAGCTTGCTGAGGCACGCGGGCGGGAGAAAGTGTCCAACGAGTGAACTGTTAGCCACTAACTGTTGGTCGGTTAACGAAGGTTAAATAATCAGTCCTGGCATCGAGTCGCGTCGACCGCGCTCACGCCAGGACTGATTTTCTTACCTTGGTCAACCGACCAACAGTTAGTGGTTAACAGTTCACTCGTCGTGCACTATCCCCCGAGTATAGCCTCAAGATCCGCACGAGAAATAGTAG
>DASYSH010000247.1:0-6488 GCA_036003525.1 Gemmatimonadaceae bacterium
CGCTACTCGATGGACTCCGCGATCGGGCTCTCCACCATGCTCGCGATTGGCCCGGAAAACTTCCGCGCAATGCTCGCCGGATTTCACTTGATGGACGAGCATTTCCGCACGGCGCCGTTCGAACGGAATCTGCCGGTTCTCATGGGGTTGCTCGGCGTCTGGAACAACAATTTTCTCGGCGCGCAGACCGTCGCGGTGCTTCCATACGATCAGTATTTGAAACGCTTCCCCGCGTATTTGCAGCAGCTGACGATGGAATCCAACGGGAAGCACGTCACGCTGGATGGCGCAACCGTCGGCGTCGACACCGGCCCGGTATACTGGGGTGAGCCGGGCACCAACGGCCAGCATTCGTTCTACCAGCTCATCCACCAGGGCACGCGCATCATTCCGTGTGATTTCATCGCGTTTCGCAAACCGCTCAACGCGCTTGGCCGGCATCACGACCTGCTGATGGCCAACGTATTTGCGCAGACCGAGGCGCTCGCGTTCGGAAAGACGGCGGAGCAGGTGCGCGCGGAGGGAACGCCGGAGTGGCTCGTGCCGCATCGCGTGTTCGAGGGGAATCGTCCGACGAGCACCATTCTCGCCGACCGGCTCACGCCGGAATCACTCGGCGCGCTCGTCGCGCTCTACGAGCACAGCGTATTCACGCAGGGCGTGATCTGGGGCGTGGATTCGTTCGATCAGTGGGGCGTGGAACTCGGCAAGGCGCTTGCGCAGCGGATTATCGGCGAACTCGAGGGGCCCGTTTCCGGGCCCCTCTCGCACGACAGTTCGACGAACGCCTTGATCAGGCGATATAAGAACGGCTAGCGATCAATGACTGTGTCCGCGCACGACCGCTCTCAGCACGAGGCCGTCGTGTCCGATTGACGGCCCGCGCAGCGTGATGCTGTCGCCCAGCCGGAAATCAAGCGTGATCGTCGTCGTCTCATGATCGCGGACATCGGCCGTGTTGTCGAGATCGACGAGGATGCCGTGACGTCCACGGCTGAAGAAGTCGACGCTCGGTGTTGAGGTCGCCGTGAGGACCGTCCCGTTTTTCAGCGTGATATTCGATTGCGCCGGATCGATGATGATGCGCATCGCGCGGAAATGCACGGTGTCGACATTCGCCGACCCGAGGAACGCGGTGTCGCTGCCTTGCAGCGCGAGAATGTTGATCAGTTTGTTCGGCGACGCGATGGTGACCCACGCCGATGAATCGCGGTGCATGTGCATCCGGTCTTCGACGTCACCGTCGCCATCGACCGCACTGTCGGCCTGGGCGCTGTCGGCGACCATCACGCGCGCGTCCACTCGAACCACGAAAATATTCACCGATGCAATCGAGTCGAGCGCCGACGGCGCATCGACGAGCTGCATCGCAACGGTGCCCTGACCGCTCTGCGCCGGCTGGGTCACCACGCGATCTCCGCATGCCGCGAGCGCAACGCATGCGCCGGTAACAACTGCCAGCGAGAATGTCCGGTGATGCATGAGAGTCCTCCAGGTAAAGAGTGCTCTTTCTGCTACACGCTCAGGCGCCGAGGTTCCGCTAAGATTTTGAAATATTTCGCGCGTGTAGGATTGCGGCTGAAGCGGGGGATCAATCGCGGCGAACACTTGTTTCATTAGTTCGTTGATCGGTTGGACGTCCCATACATGGAGGTTCACATGAGACATCAAAGCGCGACAAAAATCGGAGCAACACTGTTCGCTGCGTGTGCGCTGCTGTCTGCGGCGGTCGCACCGCGCGCTCAGGCGCAGACGCCTGTTCGTTTTTCCGGCGCCGCCGCTCTCGTGCTGCCGGTCGGCGATCTCGGCAATGCGTCGGATCCCGGAATAGATCTCGCGTTTCGCGGCGAGGGACCGATCGGAAGTCGCGGATGGAGTTTGCGCGGCGATCTCACGTGGGACCGTTTTCCCGGTCGCGGCATAGTCGACTCTTATTCATATCTGGGTGTCGCGGCGAATCTCGTGCACCGCGATCGCGGCGACCGTCTGTACGAGTTTGGCGGCCTCGGATTGTACGGCGACAAGACCGAGCTGGTGAATTCGGACAACCACAGTGACACGAATCTCGGATTGCAGATTGGGCTCGGTCTCGACCTCGCGGGCGGTCAGCATCCTCCGTTCGTGGAGTTCGGTTTGACAACCGCGTTCACCTCCGGCGGCAACAGCATCTGGCTTCCCGTGAGGCTGGGCATTCGCTTCTGATTTTGTCGCAGTCACGCAGCCTCCAAGACGAGCGCAGGAAGTGCCTTGGAGGCTGCGTAGGACGCGCGCCGACAGATGTGTCATGCGTGTCAGACGATATTGCGGGCCAGTACTACGGCACTCTGACGCCCCGCCCCGACCTCACTCTGGAGGATTGCGCCCGCCGAGATGCGCCGCATAGCCCGTGATGCGTTCATCATGGTCGCGTTTGCGACCATTTACACCATCGTCGCGAGAGTTTCGCTTGCGGCGGCTGCCGCGCATCACGTGGTGTCGTCGATCTGGCCGCCTGCGGGCATCGCGGTCTTCGTGCTCGTGCGGTTCGGACTGCGATTCTGGCCGGGCGTCGCCGTCGGGGCGTACCTGCTCAATACATCGAACGGCATTACGCCAGGCGGCGCGCTCATCATCGCGGCCGGCAACGCGCTTGAGGCGGTCGTCGCCTCGTACCTGCTCACGCGCGTCGCGCGCATCCATCGCGCGCTCGATCGCGTGCGCGACGTGCTCGCACTGGTTGGATATGCCGGGATCCTGAGCACGACGATCGCGGCGACGATCGGCGTCGCGGCGCTCATTCTCTCTAATTCGGCGGCGCTTGCCGATGCAGCGCACCTGTGGCTCGTCTGGTGGACGGGCGACGCCGTCGGCGTGATCGTGATCACGCCGCTGCTGCTCACCTGGACCGAACCTGAAAGCGACGCGCCCGAGTCGCGAATGCGGGCGCTCGAGCAGGTCGTCACTTTCGTCGTGCTCGCACTCGCATGCGACCTCTTTTTCCGTCGCTGGACGGGGTTCTTCTATCTGCTTTTTCCGATCACAACATGGATCGCGCTGCGCTTCGGCCGCCGCGGCGCGGCGACGGCGTCGGCGATCGTGCTCGTCATTGCGACCTGGTACACGATCCAGACGCTCGGACCGTTCGTCCAGTATTCCACGCTCGGAAATCTCTTTGCGCTGCAGTTATTCATCGCGGTGGTCGCGTCGAAGAGCATGCTCTTCGCGGCGTCGCGCGCGGAAACGCGAAACGGAAACGCGCGCCTGCTGGAATCCGAGTCGCGATACCGCCAGCTCGCGCGCAATCTTCCCGATGCGTGCGTGGTGCTCTATGACCGCGACCTTTGCATCATTCTCGCGGAGGGACCGGCGCTCATCGCCGCCGGATTCTCGAAGGACGCGGTCGAAGGAAAGTCGGTGTCCCAGATTTTCGATGCAGACAGCGCGCTCGCGCTGACCGCGCCGTTCCGCCTCGCGTTCGAGGGCCGCACGCTCGAGTTCGAGTTTACGCTCGCGGAGCGAACGTATCTCGTGCGGGTGCTTCCGCTCGCGGAGCCGGGAACGGCGCCGTCATACGGCATGGCGCTTGCGCTCGACATCACCAAGCGTCACGAAGCGGAGCGCGATCTCGGCGAGAGCCGCGCGCGGCTTCAGGCGCTGTCGCGGCAGCTGATCGTCGCGCAGGAGGAGGAGCGGAAGCGCATCGCGCGCGAGGTGCACGACGAACTCGGACAGGTGCTCACCGCCATCAAGATCGGACTCAGCGCGCTGCGCACGCGCGCGTCGCGGCGTCCCTCGCTCGAAACGGAGCGGCGTCTCGATTCCGTCAACACGGCGCTCGACGGCGCGATCAACGCGGTGCGCAGAATCGTCCTGCGCCTGCGCCCGGGCGTTCTCGACAATCTCGGGCCGCTCGCCGCGCTCGAGTGGGAAGTGCAGGAGTTCACCGAGCAGGCGGGGCTGCCCGTGGAGCTGACGCTTCCCGACGAGCTCGTCCATCTCGACGCGGAAAAATCGACGACGCTGTACAGAACCGTGCAGGAGGCGCTGACGAACGTGATGCGCCATGCAAATGCGAAATCGGTGGCGGTCGGTCTGAAGGTTCAGCCGGGCGCGCTGGTGCTCCAGATCACGGATGACGGCCGCGGAATTGCCGAAGCTGAGCTTCGGAAACCGCGGTCGATGGGAATTTTGGGGATGCGCGAACGCGCGATGTCGTGCGGTGGCACCCTCGAAGTGCGTCGCGCCGCCGGTGGCGGCACGGACGTCGTACTTGTCGTACCATATGACACCAACGGGAGAAGCACAAAATGACCAAGGTACTTATCGCGGACGATCACGCCGTCGTGCGCGCGGGACTGCGCGAGCTGCTGCTGCAGCGCGGATCCTTCTCGGTCGTCGGCGAAGCCTCCGACGGTGATCAGCTGCTGAAAATCGCAGGCGAAGTGCCAGCCGACGTGCTGCTGCTCGACGTGTCGATGCCGGGGCCGCCGTTTCTCGACGTGCTGCAGCGCGTGCGCACGCAATATCCGCAGCTGCGCGTGCTCGTGCTCACGATGCATCCGGAAGATCAGTTCGCCGTGCGCGCGCTGCGGGCGGGCGCGTCCGGATATCTCACCAAGGACCGGACGCCGGCCGAACTCGTCGACGCGGTGACCCGCATCGCCCGCGGCGGCCGGTACATCAGCGCGACGCTCGCCGAGCGGCTGTCGTGGGCGCTCGACGGTGACTTCCGCGCGGCGCCGCACGATGTGCTCTCGGATCGCGAGATGCAGGTGCTGCTGCTGCTCGGCGCCGGCCACAGTGTGAAAGAGGCGTCGGAGACGCTGCGCCTCAGCATGAAGACCGTCAGCACGTTTCGGAAACGCATGATGAAGAAAATGAGCTTCGCGACGAACGCCGACGCCGTGCAGTACGTCGTCCGCCAGGGACTGCTCAGGCCGGACAGCGCGTAGGACTGGTAGGACTATTCCGGACGGCGGGTTCGGACGCGCGCCGATTGTACGCGCGCGTCCCCGTCATGAGGTTGCACCTCATGCGATTCGTAATCGAGTTCTCCATCGGAATTATCGCGGTGCTGGCGCTTACGCTGGCCCTCCTGCTGGCGATCGAACTCGTGCTGCAGCGCCGCGCCGCTCACACGCTGAAAAAACTTGCCTCAACCGAACCGCTCACGGGACTCGCGAATCGTCGCGAGTTCACGCGGCTTCTTGAGTCGGAAGTTTCGCGCTCGCTGCGCAGCGGGCGCAGTTTCTCCGTCCTTCTGGTCGACGTCGACCGGCTCAAGCCGATCAATGACCGCTGCGGGCACCGGGCGGGTGATATCGCGATTCGTCGCGTGGCGAACGCGCTGCGCGTGTCCTGCCGCGTAAGCGATACCGCCGCGCGCGTCGGTGGCGATGAGTTCGCCGTGATCCTTCCGGAAAGCACCGATCTGGTTGCGGGGCAATTTCTCGCCCGCGTGCGCGACGTGCTCGCGCATCACCGGCGCGGCGGCGAAATCAGCATCAGCGGCGGAGTCGCGCAGTTTCCGCGCGACGCGCACACCGCCGAGTCGCTGCTCGACGCCGTCGACGCGGCGCTGTACGCAGACAAACAGAGCCGGCCGCGGATCACGCCGGCGTGGGTTCCAGCGCAAAGTCGACCATCAACGCACCTCCGTTCACAATGGCAGACGGAGGGGATCCGTTGAGGCGCCTTACGGGGGGCGTTGGTGGTCGGTCCGCCAACTATCGCGACGCATCGCAAGGAGATGATATGAAAACGACCGCGCTGTCCCTCGCGATGTTGCTCGTCCCCGCCGCGCTTTGCGCGCAGGCGAACGGGCAGGACGTGAACGCGAAGAGTCATCTTGAGTCCGCGCAGAGCGCGCTGATCGCCGGCGGACGGCTGCATCCGACCACCGAAGAAATCGTGCGCGGCGCCGCGGCGATGGATCATGGCGTGACGAAGAAGCAGATCTCGATCCTCGCGCACAGCATGGCCGATGACAACCGGTCGCTCGCGGTCGCGCTCGATGTCGTCACGAAGCTCGCGGCGAGCGGCAAGCCGGTTGCGCGGGCCGTCGCGGAGCTTCAGTCGAACATCACGAGCGGAGCAAGCGACGAGACGCTCGAGGCGCTGACCACTCCCGGGACCAGGGGCACGCTGACTACCGCGGTCGGCCGCGTGGCGCGCAGGCCCTAGCGAAGCGCGCGATAACGGGCGGACACCATGAAACGCGAATCAGCGCGCTTCGAGTTCGCTCCCGATTCGCTTAATCCCGGGCCACAATTCGGTCTGGGGTATCTCTCCCTCGAGTTCTGTGCGAACGCGTGCCGCGATGTCTTCGGCCGCGCCGGCCGGATCGGAAAAAAGATCATATTCGCGGACATCGAGCTTGATCAGTGGGCATTTCTTGAACCCCGCGATCCAGCGCTCATACCGCGCGTGTAGCTGCGCAAAATATTCCGGGTCCGCGTCGCGTTCGAGCGCGCGCCCGCGGGTCGCGATGCGCTCGAGAATGACGTCGA
>DASYSH010000248.1:0-1775 GCA_036003525.1 Gemmatimonadaceae bacterium
CTGCCGTCCGAGCAACGCATGCGCCTTCGATACTTCGACATATTTCTCCGCCCAACCACGCAGCGCGCGCTGCTCGTCATCGCTGAGCGCACGCGTCACTTTCGCCGGTGCGCCCAGCACCATCGAACCTGGTGGCACGACCGTGCGCGGCGTCACCACCGCGCCGGCACCGACGATGCTGCGAGCACCGATTCTCGCACCATCGAGCACCGTCGCGCCCATGCCGATCAAACATTCGTCCTCGATCGTACACGCATGGACAATCGCCGCGTGTCCGATCGTACACCATGCGCCGATAATCGCGTCGAGATCGTCCGCGAGATGCACGATCGCGTTGTCCTGAATATTCGTTCCCTCGCCCACCATGATGCGCGCGATGTCACCACGCAGCACCGCACCGTAAAAAACGCTCGTGAGCGGCCCGAGCGTCACGTCGCCGAGCACCGTCGCATTGGACGCGATAAAATTCGCCCGCGCAATATCGGGCGTCTTCGTGAGGTGCCGCGCCAGACGTTCTTCAACGTTCATTACGGCAAGCATCGTCAGCCCCGCGTCCGCCGCAAGCGATCACGCGGCGCAACGCTTGGCTTTTCCTTCGCGTCCTTCGCCTCACTTGCGCGACAGCCTACTTTTCCTTCGCATACGGCACGCCGATCGCCCGCGGGGCTTCCGCTTTGCCCACAAATCCGGCGAGGAGCAGCACCGTCAGCACATAGGGAAGTGCCAAAATAAACTGCACCGGGATCGCGCCGATGAGTGGCAGCGCGCCACCTTGAAGCTGCGTCGCGAGCGCATCGGTAAACGCGAACAACAAACACGCGCCCAGGGTCGGCCACGGCCGCCATTTTCCAAAAATCAGCGCCGCCAGCGCGAGGTAACCTTTGCCCGCAGTCATATCGCGAACGAAGCCTGCGCTCGCCGCCGTCGAAAGATAGGCGCCGGCCACACCACACAATGCTCCGGAAATCAGTACGGCCTGATAGCGAAGCCCGGCCACGGAAATTCCCGCCGTGTCGACCGCCTGCGGATTTTCGCCCACCGCCCGCAATCGCAGGCCAAACCGCGTGCGATAAAGCACCCAGGCGCTCACTGGCACCAACGCGGCCGCGAAATAAACGATGCCGTTGTGACCGCTCAGTAACTCCGCGTAGAGCAGTCCCGGAATCGGCCTCTCGCGAGCGCTCGCCGCCCATGGCCACACGATCGCCAGGAAGCGCTGGCCCGGCGCTTCGAGTTGCGGCGTCTGTCCACCGAGATTGAACCACGCCAGTCCGAGCGTTGGCCCAAGTCCCGCGACCATGAAATTCACCGCGATCGCCGCGACGACTTGATTGCCTCGCAGCGTCACGCACGCGAAGGCGATCAACAACGCGAGCGCAACCGACGTCGCGATCCCCGCGCCGAGTCCGGCCCAAGCCGAACCCGTGACCGCTGACACCGAAGCAGCCGCAAACGCCGCTCCCAGCATTTTCCCCTCGAGTCCAAGATCAATCACGCCCGAGCGTTCGGAAAACATTCCCGCCAGCGCCGCGAGCAGGAGCGGCGCCGCCACCCGGACCGTCGCAGCGAGTGTGAGAACGATGAGCGTGTACGTTTCCATCAGCTTTTCGCTTCCGCGCTTGGCGCGGCGCCCGCGTCACGCAGATCATCCGCGCATGATTCCGGTGCAGCACCCGGAGCCCGACCAAACAGCGCCGCCAGCGGCACGCGGAATAAATTTTCCAACGCACCGCAGAACAAAATCACGAGACCCTGGATCACAACGACCATATCGC
>DASYSH010000249.1:0-1502 GCA_036003525.1 Gemmatimonadaceae bacterium
CCTTCGTCCCAGCCTAACGCGCGTTGGAAGTCGTGGTCGCTTTCACCAGGTCGAGGGCCTTGTCGAGCGAACGCACATCCACGGGCTTGGTCAGGTGGGCCGTAAAACCGGCTTCGCGGCTGAGCGCGATGTCCTGGTCCATGCCGTAACCCGTCAGCGCGATCCCGCGCAGCCCATGCACCGCGCGCAGATCCCGCATCAAATCGTAGCCGCTGCCGTCGGGTAGTCCGATGTCGGATACGAGCAAATCGATCTCGACGTGACCGGCGATGACCAGCGCTTCACGCACGGAACCGGCGGGAAAGACCTCGAAATTCCGTCGCGTCAGCAGGGTCATGAGCGCGTTGCGCGTGGAATCGTGATCTTCCACCAAAAGGACGCGCGGGCCGCTTGAGGTCGCCGACTCGCCGGTCGGGGCCGGCGCGGCGGGTGGCGCCAGGTCCGGCGCCGGTGCGCCGATGGCGCTGGCGACGAGAGGCAGTTCGATCGTGAACGTCGCGCCCGTGCCGCGGCCTTCGCTGTGGGCCGTGATTTTTCCCGCATGGAGTTCGACGATGCTTTTCGAAATCGCAAGACCGAGTCCGAGTCCGCCGAAGCGCCGGGCGCCGCCGTCGGTGGCGTGATCGCCCTGGGCGAATGCTTGAAAAATCCGACCGAGTTCGGCCGGGCTCATGCCGACGCCGTTGTCCGTAACCGTCACCACGACTCGCGGCGGCGCGAGCTCGGTTCGCGTGGCGACTGCGATCGTTCCGCGGATCGGCGTGAACTTCACGGCGTTCTTGAGCACGTTCCAGAAAATCTGCTGAAGCCGGACCGCGTCGCCGATGACGATGGGAGCGGAGGCGGCGAGATCGAGCTTCAGTTTGATGCGGCGGCTGCGCACGTCGGCCTCGACCGTGGAGAGCGCGTCGCGCAGGATGGCGTGAATGTCCTGGCGCTGGCGTTCGAGCGTGAGTTTGCCCTGCGTGATCCGGGTGAGATCGAGCAGGTCATCGATCAGCCGCGCCTCGAGGGAAACGTTGCGCACGATGTTTTCGAAATCGGCGCGGGCGGCGGCGGAGTAGTCCGGGTTTTGCGCGCCGTCGCTCGCGAGCAGCAAAACGGGATTGAGCGGAGTCCGAAGTTCGTGCGAGAGCGCGGCCACAAAGGCATCTTTCGCGCGGGACGCGGCCACGGCTTCATCGCGCGCGCGCATGGCGGCTTCCTCGGCGGCTTTGCGTTCGGTGATATCGGCGCTCGCGATCGTGATTCCGCAGATGACGTCGTCGTGGCCGCGAATGCCGGAAATATGGTCCTGAACCCAGACGGCGACGCCGTTCGGATCGATGTAGCGTTTTTCAATGACGTACGACGACATTTGTCCGGCGATGAGCGCCTGAAAACGCTCGACGCTCATGTTGACGTCGTTCGGGTAGACGAGGTCGCGCATGTGCATCGCGAGAAGCTGCTCGCGCGAACGACGGACGATTTCGCAATAGCGATCGTTCACGAGCGTGAAGCGG
>DASYSH010000250.1:0-5414 GCA_036003525.1 Gemmatimonadaceae bacterium
GCGCTCTGGCGCGTCCCCGGCGTTGTTAATCGTTCTCAAGAGCCAGGGGTGCATCACGGCGCTCCCGGCAACAACGCTCGTGCGCGCGACAGGGCATTCCTCGCCCTCAAAGTTCGTTACGATCCCGCCGGCCTCGCGCACCAGAAGCATTCCCGCCGCGATGTCCCATGGAGAGAGCTTCATCTCCCAGAATCCCTCGAACCTGCCGCACGCCACGCTCGCGAGATCGAGCGCCGCGGCACCCGCGCGGCGGGCGCCGGCGGCCGCGGCCATTACCGCCGAGAGCTGTGCGACGTACGGCGCGATCTCCTCATTTCGCACGAAGGGAAATCCGGTGCCGAAGAGCGAGCGCTGCGGGTTGTCTATGGCGGACACGCGGATCGGCGCGCCATTGAGCTGCGCGCCGCCGCCCTTCGTCGCGGTGAACACTTCGTTCGAAGGGACGTCGATCACGACGCCGGCCGTGAGCACTCCTTCGACGAGCACGCCGATCGACACCGCGTACTCGGGATATCCGTGCAGGAAATTCGTCGTGCCGTCGAGCGGATCGATGACGAACACGACGCCGCTGCGCTGATTCTCAGACGAGATCACCGACGCCGATTCTTCAGCGAGGAAACCCGCGCCGGGGACGCGCCGGCGCACGATTTCGAGAATCGTCTTCTCCGCGCCGATGTCCACTTCGCTCACGAAATCCGTCGAACCATTTTCCTGCCACACGATGCTGCCCACCTTCGGCGCGGCGTCGCGGATCAGCGACGCGGCGGCTTGGGCGGCGTCGAGCGCGACTGCGAGCAATTGCGGAGGAGAAAACGGCGCTTCAGACGCAGTTCGTGGTTGTTCCGGCACTCTGCACTCCGTACTTTTGGTGAATGGCACGGATCTTCAGCGGCATCCAGCCCTCGGGCGAACTTCACATAGGAAACTATCTCGGGGCGGTCAAGAACTGGGTGCAGCTGCAGCATCAGTTCGAATCGTTCTTCTGCATCGTCGACTACCACGCGATCACGGCCGTGTACGAGCCGGCGGATCTCGTGCGCCGCACTCACGAAATGGCGATCGGGTTGCTCGCCTCCGGCATCGATCCCGCGAAGGCCACGCTCTTCGTCCAGTCGCAGGTGCCCGAACATACCGAGCTCGCGTGGATCTTCAATACGCTCACGCCGTTCGGTGAGCTCGAGCGCCAGGTCGCGTTCAAAGAGAAGGCCGCGAAGCAGGAACAGGTCATGGCCGGAATTTTCAATTATCCGGTGCTTCAGGCCGCGGACATTCTTCTGTACCTCGCGGATCTCGTTCCGGTCGGCGAGGATCAGGTCCAGCATCTCGAACTGTCACGCGTGATCGCGAGAAATTGGAATTCGCGTTTTGCGTCAGCGAAACCGTTTTTTCCGGAGCCGCAGCCGCGTCTCACGCCTACACGCCGCATCGTCGGTCTGGACGGGCAGGCGAAAATGTCCAAGTCGCTTGGCAACACGATCGGCCTGCTCGAAGAACCCGATGCGATATGGGAAAAACTTCGCCCGGCGATCACCGATCCTGCGCGCCAGCGAAAGACCGACCCCGGCGAGCCTGAAAAATGCCCGGTCATCTACCAGCTGCACCGGGCCTTCTCTCCGGAGACGACGGTGCGCGAGGTTGAGGAGAACTGTCGCGGCGCGAAGTGGGGATGCATGGACTGCAAGAAGGCGCTTCTGCCCAACATGCTCGCGGAACTCAATCCGATTCGTGAAAAGGCGAATGCGCTGAAGGCCGACCCCGAGCAGGTCCAGCGGACGCTTTCAGCAGGCGCGGCAAAGGCGCGCGCGGTCGCGCGGCGCACCATCGAACAGGTGAAGCAAACGATGGGCCTCGCACCCGAAGGTCCGATTACCACGGCGCTCACGCCGAACGGATGATCGTTCCGCCGCCGCAGGCCTCGATGCACGACATGATCGCGGCGTTCCGTCTCGATCTCATCAGCAAACTCGCGCTCGCCATACTGATGGGCGGCGCGATCGGGCTCGAGCGCCAGATGGCCGGCAAAGCGTCGGGGTTGCGCACGAACATCCTGATCTGCCTCGGCTCCGCATTGATCATGGACCTGTCGATGAACCTCGGCATGAGTTTCGGCGACGTGCGGGTCGGCGATCCGGGGCGCATCGCAGCGCAGATCGTGACCGGCATCGGATTCATCGGCGCCGGAACGATCATGCAGTCGCGCGGAACAATCACCGGACTCACTTCCGCCGCGACCATCTGGGTCGTCGCCGCCATCGGCATGACAGTCGGCGCGGGATTCTACGTCGAGGCGCTCGGCGCGACGGCCATGGTGATGCTTGTGCTCGCCGGCCTCGGTCGCGTCGAATATCGCCTGCTCCGGATGCAGCGAACGCACCCGGTCACGGTGCGCACAAGGCCCGGCACCACGCTCGAATGGCTCAAGACGGCGCTTTTCTCGGACGGACTTTCCGTCGTGAAAGCGCAGATCTTCGATCATGACGACGATCGCGTTTTTGAGCTCGTGCTGAAGGGACCGGCGCGCCAGTTCGACATCGCGCGCGCGGAGCTGCTCGATCGCGGCGAAATCCTGAACGTCATGTTCGGGTGAGCATGAGCGTGGTGTCCGGTTGACTCAAGAAGCACGCAAGCTCGTCGTCGATCTCCGCTCGCGCACGCCGGCGTTCCGTCTTCCGGATGACCGCGCGGCACAGCTCGCCGCCGCCGTTCCCGCCGGCTGGGCGATGCACATCGTGCGGGCCGACACCGATTCGTCGGGCGACGGGTCGCGGTCGCCGAGCGAAGAGTCGCTGCGCGAAATTGCCGACGCCGAGATTTATGTCGGATTCGGCCTGCCGCGCCCGCTCTGGGACGCCGCGAAGAAGCTGCGCTGGATTCAATCCGCGTCGGCAGGAGTCGCGTCGCTGCTCTTTCCCGAGATGGTCGCAAGCGATGTCGCGCTCACGAACTCGGCGGGGATTTATGGTGAGTCGATCGCGGACCATGTGCTCGCCGGCGTTCTCTACTTCTTGCGGTCATTCGATGTCGCGGGAACGCTTCAGCGTCGCGCGGAATGGAATTCCGCGATTTTCGGAACCGATGCGGCGCCGATTCGGGAGGTGAACGAAGTCCGCGTGCTCGTGATCGGCGCCGGCGGAATCGGGACGGAAGTCGCGCGGCGCTTTTCTGCGCTCGGCGCGACGGTCACCGGAACCCGGCGCAATCCGGCCAAGGGCGTTCCGGAGGGTTTTCACCGGGTCGTCGGAGCCGATTCACTCGACGCCGAACTCCCGTCGGCCGATGTGATCGTTTTGACGACACCGCTTACACCCGAGACGCGAACGCTGCTCGACGCGCGGCGCCTCGCGCTGCTTCCCCCGGGCGCGATCGTGAGCAACATCGGCAGGGGCGCGCTCATCGACGAAGCGGCGCTCGTCGCATCGCTGAAAAGCGGGCATCTGCGCGGTGCGGCACTCGATGTTTTTCAGCAGGAACCGCTGGCGTCTGATAGTCCGTTGTGGCACCTTCCTTCGGTGCTGCACACGCCCCATATGGCCGGGGTTTCGCCGCGTCTTTTTTGGGACCGGCTGAGCGCACTTTTCCTGGATAATTTCGCGCGATACCGCGCCGGAGAGCCGTTGCGTAACCTCGTAGACAAGCACGCCGGATACTGAGAGAAGATGGAAAAAATCATCAAAGCCGCCGTCGACCGTGGTGCGAGCGACCTGCATATCAAGGCGGGTGACGTGTTTCGCGCGCGCATCGATGGCAAGCTCGTTCCGCTCACGAAACAGGCGCTGACGCCCGAGCAGACGCGATCGATCGCGCTGAAATTCATCCCGAACGACGAAGACCGCGCGAAGATCGACAAGATTCAGGACTACGACTGCTCGTGGGGCGCGCAGGGCATCGGCCGTTTCCGCGTGAACATTCTGCGTCAGCGTTCGAGCTTCATGATCGTGATGCGCGTGATCCCGTTCGAAGTGCCGACATTCGACAAGCTCACGCTTCCGCCGGTGCTGAAGACCATCGCGGATGCCGAGCGCGGGATGATTCTCGTCACGGGCGTGACCGGCTCGGGCAAGTCGAGCACGATGGCGGCGATGATCAACCACATCAATGCCACCAAGCACAAGCACGTCGTGACGCTGGAAAATCCGCTCGAATTCTTGCATCGCGACATTCAGTGCTCCATCACGCAGCGCGAGATCGGCGTCGACACCGAAAGTTTCCGCATGGGGCTGCGGGCGGCGCTCCGTCAGGATCCCGACGTGATTCTCATCGGGGAAATGCGCGACGCCGAGACGATCGATACCGCGATGAAAGCGGCGGAAACGGGGCACCTTCTCATCTCGACCGTGCACACGCCGGACGCGCAGAGCACCGTCATGCGCATCCTCGCGATGTTCCCGCCCGAAGAACAGGATGTCGTGCGTGTGCGGCTCGCGGAGTCGCTGTACGCGGTGGTTTCGCAGCGCCTGCTGCCGAAGAAGGACGGCCGCGGCCGCGCCGTGGCGTGCGAAGTCATGATCGTGACGCCGACGATCCGCGAACTCATGCTCGATCGCGATCGTGTTTCCGAAATTCGCGACTACATCGCCGAGGGACGCGAGCAGTACGGGATGCAGACGTTCGACCAGCATCTGGCCGATCTCGTGCAGAACGACGAGGTCGAGTTCGAGGTGGCGCTCGCGGCGGCGACGCGTCCGAGTGATTTTGAACTGAAGATGCGCACCTTCCGCCGCCGCTCCGTATCACGCAAGGCGATGGCCGAGCCCATCGCAGAGCCAATGACGGGCGCGATTTCGCTCGGCACGTCGGGCTCGTCGGTGACCGGCGCACAGGCGATCGTGCCGCCGCCGGCCGCCGCGCCCGATGCCGCGCCGGTGCAGGGGCTTTCCACAGGATTCGATTTCTAAGCGTTCGCAAATATTTCAAGATTTTTTACGGGGAACAGAGGCAGATGAGTTTGCGATTCAATGGAGTGTTCGGCCCGGTGGTCTCGACGTTCAAGCGGGATTCGGGCGATGTGGACTGCGCGGCGTTTTCGGAAAATGTGAAAGCGCACATCGCGGCTGGTGAACTTGGCGTCGTCGTGTGCGGATCCACCGGTGAGGCGGCGCTGCTCAGTGAGGGCGAGCGCTTTGAACTGCTCGAGGCCGCGCGCCGCAACGTGCCGACCGACCGCCTGGTGCTCATGGGCACGGGCGCGGAATCCACGCGGCTCACCGTGCGCCGCTGTCACGAAGCGCAGACGATCGGCGCCGACGCGGTGCTCGTGGTCGCGCCGCATTACTACTCGAACGCGATGTCGGTCGACGCGCTCCGTGCGCATTACACGAAAGTGGCGGACGAGAGCCCGATTCCGGTGCTGCTCTACAACATTCCGAAATACATGCATTTCAAGCTCGCGCCCGAACTCGTGGCCGAGCTCGCGA
>DASYSH010000251.1:0-6007 GCA_036003525.1 Gemmatimonadaceae bacterium
TTCATCGGCACGGTCGAGTTCATCTACGGCAGAGATGTGAACGGGCAGTACTACTACAATGCGAACCTTCCGGCGCCGGCTGGAAACATGACGGGTGCCGATACACGCCCGTACTGGAACACCGCGAGCTTCGCGAACCGCCTCAACGCGAACATCACGAACGCGATCGTCATCAAGAACGAAAATGTCGGCTACAACTATTCGGAATCCGCGTCGCTCGAGCGCGCATTCGAGAACGGATTCTACGTGAAAGCCGGCTTCAACTACGGCGTGTCGATGAACACGCACGACCCGGGCTCTACGGCTGCCACGAACTGGGGTTCCAACCAGATCTCGGGCAACCCGAACCAGGCGCAGCTTGCATACTCGGCGTTCTCCCCGGGACACCGGGAATTCCTCGCGCTCTCATACGCGCATACTTGGTTCGGCATCGGCCGCACGACAATCTCGCTGTTCAATGAAGGCTTCACGCAGGGCAACGACAGCTACTGGTTCAGCGCCGACGCAAACGGCGATGGCCAGACCAACGACCTGATCTACATCCCGAAGAACACGGGCGAAATGAATTTCGTACCGTTCACATCGTCCGGGACCACGTTCACCGCCGCGCAGCAGGCGGCCGCGTGGGAAACGTACATCGAACAGGACAAGTACCTCAGCAAGCATCGCGGCCAGTACGCAGAGCGCGGCGCGGTGTTCCTCCCCGAACTGTTCCGGACCGACCTCAGCATTTCGCAGGACATCGGCGTGGCGCTATGGGGCAAGCGGAACAGCCTGCAGGTGCGCCTCGACATCCTCAACTTCGGCAACATGCTGAACAACCGCTGGGGTGTTTCGCAGCGCCTCGTGAGCGATCAGCCGCTGATTCCAAAAGGCCGGGACGCGAGCGGCGCGTTGACATACAACCTGCGCAACTTCGGCACGCAGCTGATCAACACGACCTACCAGAGCAATGCGGGACTGAACGATGCATACCGCATGCAGCTGGGCTTCCGGTATACGATGCACTAGCAGCCACAGTCGCGGGTTCGGAGTCCCTCACGCAAGCGTGGCGTGGACTCCGGGCCCGCGCTCCGGTTTTTTTCGGGCGACGGTGGCGGGGCCGGGAGGGCGTTGCTGGGGGTGGGATTCCCGAACGGTTCCGCTATCGCGCGGCGCTCGCGTTCAGCGTCTTAGAAAGGCGAGCATTTCCTTCGACGACTGATAGTCGGTGACGCGCTGGAGCACCGCGCCGTCCGCGCCCATGAGCATCATCGTCGGATAACCTTCGATCTTCAGGCGCTTCACGAGCGCCTTCTGTAAATCGGCGTCGACTTTCACGCCGACAAACCCGGCGTTGATGACCTGCGCGACCTCGGCGTCGTTCCAGATGAACTGATCCATCGTGTGGCACGGTCCGCACCACGTCGCCTCGAAATCGATCAGGACTTTCTTGTTCGTGCGTTTCGCTTCGGCAAGGGCGGTGGTCAGATCTTTCCCCCACGAGACGGGCGTCTCCGTGCGCGGACGCGTACGCTCCTCGCGCACGAGATCGTCCGGCGCGCGATCGGCGAGCTTGGTGATCGGCTGATTCACGATCGCGAAGGTCGCGGTCGATCCATCCGCGCTGAACGAGCGGAACTCGAGCGGGATATCCTTGCCGTCCTTCGTGACGAACATCAGGCGGTTCGTCGGGCGCGCCTCGTTGATCGAGAGCACCGACTTCTCGGCGTCGGGCGCGGACGCCGGGAGCAGACTCCACATATCGCTCTTGTCGAAAATCGCATTGTTGTCGCCGTCCATTGCGGCGACGAGCGCATCGATCCCGTTCACCTTGACGGTACCCTGGCGCCACGAACCAACGGAAAAGCGGATGACATCCGGCGCGCCCGCAGAATCTTCGCGCACCGACCAGAAGTTCACGAGATACGGCTGCGACGGTTTTCCGATGCCGTAGGGAATCGTCACCTCGACTTTGTTGATCGAGCTCCAGTATGCCTTGGTTTTCTCATTGAGCGACGGCGTCGCGCTCAGCGGCGGACCATCATCGGTGAAGGAACCATTGCGGTTGCGGTCGATATACAGCTGCACGAGATCGTTTGGATGCTCCGCGCTCGCCGTGACGAGGATTGGAATCCACGACGCTTTCGTCGGGCCGACCTGCATCGTGCCGCGTTTCGCCGGCCGCATCGCGCCGGGCGGAAGCGCCGCGTCCGGCGCCACGTTCGTGAGCGCGACTTGCGTGCCTTTCGGACTGAAGTTCGGCTTTGGTTTGCCGTCTGTGGGCGCGGCGTACTCGAGCTGCACGCGGATCGTCTGTTGCTGCGCGGCGACCGGCGAAGCCAAGGCCAGTGCGCACGCGAACAGGAGTGCACGAGAATGTGTCATGCCAGACAAACTACTTCGTTCCACCCCGCGCGTCGAACAGGAACCTCGTGAACTCGGTTTCGTCGCGAGTCATGCCCAGGTATGTCGCGCGGGTGCGCCCGTCGGGGCCGACGACTGCGTACAGCGGGAGCGCAACGGTCTTGAATTGCTGCTCCTCGAACGCCTGCTGTCGCGCATTGCTCGGATCCCGGCCATCCGTAAACAGGCGCACGCGCACGAACTTGTCGAGTTCGGCGCGCACCGTTTCGCGCGGAAACATGTTGGCCTCCATCCAGCGGCAATTCGTGCACGTGTAACCGGTGAAGTCGATCAGCACGAATTTGTGCTGCTTGCGCGCGAGCGACGTCGCCGCAGCGTAATCATTGAGAATCCAGCTGAGTTCGTTCGCGTTGGCCACGCCGCTCGCGTTCGCGCCGGCGGGTGGAAGAAACGGCTCGAGTTCGCCGAGGCGGTGTCCTGCGGATCCCATTGCGAGCCATCCCGCGGCCAGGCCGGCGATGAGTCCCGCGACGGGATGCTGTTTCCCGCGAGTCATCGCGCCCCGGCCGATGCGCACGCCGAACAGATACAGCATCATCGCGCAGGCGATCACGATCCATGAAAGCAGCACGACATCGCGCGTGAAAATATTCCAGCCCTGAACGAGATCGGCATTGGAAAGAAATTTCATCGCCGCCGCGAGCTCGAGAAATCCGAGCACCCACTTCATCGTGATCATCCACTCGCCGCTGCGCGGGAGCCGCGCGAGGGCTTCGGGCACGAGCGCGAGCACGAGGAAGGGCAGCGCGAACACCGCCGAAAAGATGAGGAGTCCCAGCGCCGGCCAGGTGTAGCTGCCTTGGGTCGCCGACACGAGGAGCGTGCCGACAAACGGGGCGGTGCACGTGAACGATGTCAGCGCGAACGTCGCGCCCATGAGCGCCGTCGTGCCGTCGCGCCCAAATCGCGAATCGCGCGTTATCCGATCGA
This sequence comes from Gemmatimonadaceae bacterium, assembly GCA_036003525.1. Lineage (GTDB taxonomy): Bacteria > Gemmatimonadota > Gemmatimonadetes > Gemmatimonadales > Gemmatimonadaceae > Fen-1231. The sequence continues at coordinate 3,337 of DASYSH010000251.1, forward strand.
TCCGTGTGAGAAAACTTCCCGGCACCGCAAAATGAACTACGCCGAACAGGCTCAACGCGAACCCCGCGAACAGCGCCGCGATTGCGAGGTTGAGCCATGGGTTCGCGGCGAAGCGATTGAGTCCCGTCGCGCCGAGCAGCACGGCGAGGCCGAGTCCAAGCGACGTGAACGCCAGAATAATTCCGCCCGCGTACACGGCCGCGTCGCGCACCGCGCGCCCGCGTCCGCGGGATTCTCCGCGGCTGAAATACGAAATCGTGATCGGCACCATCGGGAACACGCACGGCGTTAGCAGCGACAGTGCCCCCATCGTCGCGGCGATCCACAAGAAAAGTGGAAGCGATCCATTCCCGGGCAATGGCGCGGAGGTGGTGCCATTGCTGTTGTTGCTCGTCTCGCCCGCGCCCGCCAAAAGTGGAGTTGCCGGGAGTGCAGTGTCCGAAGCCACTGCGCGCTCGACCGTCGCGACAGGTCCCCCTTCAAACCGGACCGACGCGAAGAGCGTGTCCTCGTTCGGCGGCAAACAATATCGATCGTTGCAAGTCTGGTAGTACATGCGGATCGAAAGCTTCTGCTCGCCCGAAGCCGTTGCGGCGCCAGTCACGGGAATCGAAAAGATCGCCGAATCCGCGTAGGTCTCTGTGAGCATCCCGAAATTCGGATCACTCGCGACCATCGGCTTCGTTCCGGTAATCCGGCCCTCGATGCGAAACAGTGCCGCCGGCGCAACAGTGAATGTCGTGCGCGTCGGCCCGCCCGGCTTCTGGGTGATGCTGTACAAATGCCAGACTTTTTCGTCGCGCGGGATCTTCACCGCTACGGTCAGATCGAATTTGCCGCCCGGCCTCGTGACGAATCCGCCGGCCGGCACCCGGATCGTCTCCGATATCGGGTGCTCGCGCTGCGCTTCGGCGCGTGTCGCAAACAGTGCGACGAACGCGATCGCGGTGAGCGCCGAATGAGTGCCTGCACTGGTGGCCTGGCGCATGAATTCCACGGGAGAGAATCTACCACGCGGATCGGGGTGTCGGACACTTGGTGCGAGTGAAGAGTTTGAGTGGGAGGGATGAGTTGGAGCGTGGTCGGTGGGAGTCTGAGGGATGAGCTTGAGTGGGAGCCCGCCTCTTCGCGCATTCAAACTCAGCCTCGCACGCAAACTCCGGCCGAGCATGCTCCAGCTCATCCCCCCGACTCAAACTCTCAACTCAACCTAGAACTTCCATCGAAATCCCGCCGTCACGAACGTCGGATCGATCGTCAGCATATCGTTCGAATCCGAATCCGCATTCTGCCACCGCACTGCGAGATTCAGCGCCATCGTCTTGCTCAGTTTGATGTCCGAGCCGACCGCGAAACCTTCCGCGCTGAACTTGTTCGCCGCCTTATATGTGAACGGACCGCCCGTCGTCGCGAACGACAGATTGTCTGGAAACATCACGTATGCGATCTGCGGGCCGACGAACAGATCGAAGCCTTCCGTGTGCACGAGGTGGACGTTCAGCGCCGCCATGATCGGCAGCACACCAAACCCCTGCGTCGGCGCATTGCCCGGCGCTGTCGTCGACGTGAACTGCACGTTCATCTTCGAATAGCCAACGGCGCCGTCGATTCCAAACCACGGATTGATCCGGTATTCGAGATCGCCGCCAAAACCGACCGACGAGCCTTTCACCTGCATCTCGGCGGTACCGAAGCCCGGCGACGCAAACGGTGTGTTATCCGTCAGCACGTATCGGCCGACGGCGCCAACCCACACGCGCCCGCTGAATCCACTGTCCTGCGCCTGCGCAGATGCGGGCACCGAGAAAAGTGCCGCTCCCAGAAATCCCGCTGCCGCGATCCGCGCCATGCGCGCCGAACGACTCAACTTGTTCATTCAAACCTCTTGATGGTGGATAGACCTGCCAAACAACACCCGTGACGCAATGAAGGACTGATGACGACACAGGCACCATCGCACGATCGAATGACAGCACGGCGTGCCACACGGCTCTCCTTCGTGCGGCTACCCCAATCGCAGTAGAGCGTAAATCGCCCGATCGCGGGATGTTGAGCCGTCCCCACGGCCCGTATCCTCACTTCTATAGAAGAAGTGACCGCAGGTCGACCGTACCGGGGAGCGCCTCATGGGCATGTTCAAGCGATTCATCGACTTCATCACGCTCGGCTCGCCGCGGCCGATGCGGCGATTGATCGCGTACTATGCCGTGCTTGCCCTGATCGTTTTCTTGATCGCGCGCTTCATTCCAGCCGCGGATGAGTTGCTGTCCGGACGCAGCCCGATCGGGATGGCCGGAGTCACCGCAAAGGGCGCAAAGCTGCTCAAGGATGGACTCGATTCCAGCCTCGTCGCGACGACGAATCTGCAGCCGGGAACGCAGAATCGTTACGAACACGCGATGGCGACAATTCTCGTGTTCTTATCGACGCTGGCGCTCATGCTGCCGGTGTCGTGGGTCTACATGTCGGCCCGGCGCGAGCGCAAACACAGTCAGTCCGTCGCCCAGACCTTGCTCGTGCTTCCAATGATCGTGGCGGGCGTAATCCTGATTGTGCGCGACAGTCTCGCCCTTGCATTCAGCCTTGCTGGCGTCGTCGCCGCCGTGCGCTTCAAGACATCCCTCGCCGACGCGCGCGATGTCGTGTTCATCTTCCTCGCAATTGCAGTCGG
>DASYSH010000252.1:0-8744 GCA_036003525.1 Gemmatimonadaceae bacterium
ATCGGTTCGGGGATCGACGTCGCGCTCGCCGGCCGCCTGCTCCGGACTCATGTACGCAGGCGTCCCGAGCGAGAATCCGGTCTGCGTCATCCGGTCGCTGCCCGCGTCGCGTATGGCGCGCGCAATCCCGAAATCCAGCACGAGCGCGTGCCCTGAGCGGGCGATCAGCACGTTCTCAGGCTTCACGTCGCGATGAATGATCCCCCGCGAATGGGAAAACGAAAGCGCGTCCGCGATCTGCGTGGTGATGCGCAGCGCGTCGGCAATCGCCATCGGGCTCTCACGCGTGAGGCGCTCACGCAGCGTTTCGCCCTCGATGGCGGGCATCACATAGTACAGAGCGCCCGCGCGCTCGCCCGAATCGAGCAGCGGGACGATATGCGGATGCGACAGTCCCGCCGCGACGACGATCTCCTGCAGAAACCGTTCGGTGCCGAGACTCTCGGCGATTTCCTCTCTCAGCACCTTGATCGCCACGCGGCGCTGATGCTTTACGTCTTCGGCCAGATAGACCTTCGCGGTGGCGCCGCGCCCGAGCTCACGCTCGACGCGATACGCGGGCGCGAACATCTCGACGATGGAGTCGCTCGGGGCGTTCATGCGGCGCGTTTCTCCAGCACGATGAGTTCGTAGCGCACGAGCCCGAGGAGCTGCCCGATCGCGACGAGCTGCGTGTAAAACGCCATCTTCCACCATTCGCGCCGCTGCTTGCCCGTGATGCGCGCCATCGATGCGAGCTTGATGATGCGAAACACCGTGCTCTGCACGCCGGGCCGCGTTTCCGAATTGATGTCGCGGATCGACCGCGTCATCAGATGTCTCTCCCATGCGCGGCGATTGCGGCCCGCCGTGCCGATGCGGCGGAAATCCTCGCGAATCGCGCCGAGGAAACCGAGGACTCCGCTCAGCGTGATGTCGGCAAGCACCGCGCGTCCGCCCGGCTTCAGCACTTCCGCCGCGCGCGCATAGAAACGCGCCCGGTCGAAGTAGAACGCGCATTCAACCGCCATCAGCTTGTCCACCGAATTCACGGCCACACCCGGAAGCACTTCGGCTTCGCCGTGACGATACGAAAGTTTATGCGAAAGCTTTCGCTCGGCGGCGCGGTGCGTCGCGTAGCGCACCTGATTCGCCGAAATATTGAAGCCGGTGTACCGCGCAAATTCGAATCTCGACGCAAGCAGCAGCGATTGCTCCCCACTCCCGAAGCCGACGTCGACGATGACGTCTGATGGCTCGATATCCGCGGCGCCGAATACTTCGACGCAAAGTTGCGCCTGCGTCTGCTCGTACGTCTGATCGCGCGAAACGCGATAGCCGTAGTTGAGATATTTTTGCTGGATGCCGAGCGGTTCCAGCTGCTCCAGCGACGTTTGGAATTCGTCGTACTGGGCGCTGATCGCGCGGGTCATATCAGAGGAGAGCTGCGTGTCCGTCATCGGCGCAGTGAGAGGAGCCGCAAAGCGTAAAAGCTCCTCGTCTGCCAGAGCGGGCGCAAGTGCCGCGTCCGGCCGTGACGCACGCGAGCGCGGCGCGGGTTCAGTGGGCACCGGCCTCGTACTCGGCCGGTGTCACGCCCGCGAATTCGCGAAACTCATTGATGAAATGTGACTGGTCGGTGTACCCGTACGCGAGCGCGAACTGAGACCACGGCATCGCGCCGCGTGCCGGGATGCCTCGGACGGCCCGGTCGAAGCGCACCAGCCGCGAAAAGAGTTTGGGAGGCATGCCGACATGCGTGAGAAATTTTCGCTCGAGCTGTCGCGCGGATACGTTCAAGTGGTCGAGCACGGAGTCGATGCGTCCCCGGCCACTCGCCCCGTGAATCAGCGCCACCGCGCGGTGCGCCGTGAGATCGGGTGGCGCGGAGGCGCGACGACGCCCGAGCAGCCACTCGGCGAACCGGCGGAGCACTCCCGAGGCCGGGCCGCTCAGGACGAAATCTTCCATCGAGCCGGCGTCGGGCCCGATGATGTCATTGAGAAATGCGACGCTCTCGCCAATCACGCCGGCGGGCATTCCGAGCAGCGGCTGCGTCCCCTCGGGGCGCAGTGACGCGCCGACGATGTGGCGCCAGCCCACCGACTGCACCATGAAGCTGCGGAGCGTCGATCCCACCACGTAGCTCCGGTGTGGCGGCGCGACGATCTGCGCGTCGCCCGTCCCGCGCGACGGCTCGCTCGCGTACAGCACGATATCGACGCACGCATTCGGCAGGATCCGCACGCTCGTCACGCCGGGCGCCGACGGAATGCGCATCTCCCACAGCACGAGCACGCAATCGGCGAGCGCCGACGGCGGCGGGACCTCGACGTACGAGCTGTCGTTTTTTTCCAATACAGACCTTCAGGAGCGGGATATCATCGGAAAGCAGTCTGGCAAACTTTCAACCAACCGCCTCCGGAGGAATCACCATGAACGTCGCATCACGTGCCAAGCTCAAGCATCTCGCGCCGGTCCTCGTCGTCGACGCCGTCGAACCGTGCGTCGATTTCTGGGTCGAACGATTCGGGCTCACGGCGGAAAACGCCGTCCCGGGCCCCGACGGCAAACTGATATTCGCGAGCGTAAAGATCGACGATATCGAGATCATGTACCAGACCCGCGCGAGCGTCGCGGCGGACAGCCCGGAGGCCGCGGAATCGAGTGCGCATGCCTCGGCGCTTTTCATCACGGTCGACGATCTCGACTCTGTGGAGCGCGCCACGGCCGGCGCACCGGTCGTCAAGCCGCGGCACAAAACCTTTTACGGAAGCACGGAACTCTACGTCAGGGAGCCCGGCGGCAATCTCGTCGGCTTTGCGCAATTCTGAACGGAGTCGCGTGCTAGTCGAAAAACTCCACGACGCCCGTTTCGACGTAATACTGCGCGCCGACGATCATCACCCCCTGTTCACGGATCAGCTGCTCGAGCACCGCTGATCCGTGACTCAGGTGATCGACCGACGCCCGGACGTTCGCTCGCGTCGCGGCATGTGCGAGCGCGGCGGGATCGTTGACGAGATCCGTCGACAGCAGCCCTTCCACCGACGGCTGCACCCGCTCGACGATCGCGTGCAAATTAATCGACTGGTTCTCGGTCGGGCGCCGCAGTTCTTCAAGTGTCGCCGCAATTGCGCCGCACTGCGAGTGTCCGAGCACCACCACGAGCCGCGTATTGAACCGCTCCGCCGCGAACTCGACGCTTCCCACCTGCGAGGGCGCGACAATATTCCCGGCCACCCGGATCACAAACAGATCGCCCACGCCCTGGTCGAACACGAGTTCGGCCGGCACACGCGCGTCCGAGCAGCCGAGGATGATCGCGGACGGCTCCTGCACCATCGTGAGTTGTGGCCGGCGGGTGTGACTGATGTATTCGTCGGAGCTGCTCAGGCTCGCCGTGAACCGCGCGTTGCCCGCTTTCAGTCGTTCGAGTGCTTCGCGTGCTGGGATCATGTGGTTGTCGATGTCTTGCGCAGTTTTCGCGCGGCATGGCGTTCGAGTGACCGCTGATGCACGCGCTCGATTTCGGCGAGCACTTCCTCCGGCCGCGTTTCCATTTCGAGATCCGAGAGTTCCGCGTCGTCGTCGTGGGCGATCCCCAGTTTGTGCTGGATCGCGTCGAGCATTTTCAGCACCCGCGTCAGCTCGTGCTCCGTGAGCAGCCCGATGTGAAGATCGAGATCGGCGCGGCGTTCGGCCTCCTCGCTCAGTCTATTCTGGCTGATGAGGACGAATGTCGAAAGAAATATCGCTTCCAGCGATACGACCATGGTAAGGAGGCCGTACGGAAACGGATCGAAGGGCTTGAAGCCCAGCGCTCCTTCATTTATCAGAATCCAGAGGCCGAACCATGCGATGTGGACGTAGACGAACACCATGCGTCCCGAAAAATCGGTGACGGCGTCGGCGATCCTGTCCTGAAGGCTGCGCTCGCGCGCCGCTTTCTGCCGCAGGTTGACGATCGTGCGAATGTTGTGCTCGACGATATCGGCGAGCGCGGGGTTGTTCTCGTATTCGCCGGTATGCGGATCTTGCGCGTCGGTCATGTGATCCGGATGCGGGTCGCGCGGGGTGCCGCGGGGAATTGCGGGTGCATGTTCTTCAGTGTCGCGGCAACGACCTTCGCCACCAAATAGTTCCGGTACCACTTGTGATTCGCCGGAATCACGTACCACGGAGCGTGCTTGGTGGCGGTCGCCGAAAAGGCGTCGGCGAACGCCTTCGAGTACCGGTCCCACAGCTTGCGTTCCGCCAGGTCAGCCGGATTGAACTTCCATTGCTTTTGCGGGTCGTCGAGCCGCGCCTGCAAACGGCGGCGCTGCTCGTCCCTCGAGATCAGCAGAAAGATTTTGATGACCGTCGTCCCGTTGTGCGCGAGCATTCGCTCGAAATCATTGATCTCTTTGTAGCGCCGCACGGTCTCTTTCGCGGAAATCTCGTCGTGCACGCGCGTGATCAGCACATCCTCGTAATGAGAACGGTTGAAGATCCCGATCATCCCTTTTGAAGGAACGTGCTTGTGGATCCGCCACAAGAAATCGTGCGAGAGTTCATCGGGCGTCGGCGACTTGAACGACGTGACCTGACAGCCCTGCGGATTGATGCCGCGCATGACGTGGCGGATCGTGCCGTCCTTGCCGCCCGTGTCGAGCGCCTGCAGGATGATCAGGAGCGATTGCTTCCCCTCTGCGTACAGTCGTTCTTGCAGGGGATCCATCTTGCGAATATGCGATTCGGTCTCTTCGAGCGCGGATTCCTCGTTTTCGAATTCACCGTGGTCGTCGGCCGCGAACGCGCTCCAGTGAAACGCCCTGCCTGACGCGACGCGGTACCGCTTGAGTGTTTTCATCTGGCGCTAAACGTGTGCGGGGGCGCAAACATCATACCTTTATATAACTCCGCGCCGTCCCGCCGAGAACCAAGCGCAGCATGTCACCCCAGCCGACGCCGATGCGCAAGACTCTGATCGTCATCCATCGCTGGACAGCCCTGATCGTTGGAATCATCCTGCTCGGCACCGCGCTGAGCGGCGCGAGTCTCGTGTTCGAAGGCGCGATCGACCGCGGCCTGCATCCGGAACTGTGGCGTGTCGCGCCCGGCCCGGGGACGCTGCCGATCGATTCCGTCGTCGCGCGCGTCGAGGCGCGGTTTCCCGGAGAGAAGATCGCGTCGATTTCGCTCTCGCCCGAGCCCGATCGTGCCTGGGTGACGAACGCGGGCAAGGTGACCGTCTACGTGGACCCGTTTACTGGCGGGATCAATGGCACGCGCACCCTCGCTGAAGGCCAGAACTCCCTGTCGCGCCGGCTTCATGTATTTCACGTGGAGCTGTTCGCCGGCAAAATCGGGCGGACGATCGTCGGCACGGCGACCGTCATCGCCCTCTTTCTGGTGCTCACGGGAATCATCATCTGGTGGCCGGACAAGCTGATCCGCATCAACACGGGCGCGAGCTGGAAGCGCATCAATTTCGATCTCCATCACGCGCTCGGCATCGTCGCGGCGCTCGTGCTCATCGTCATCACCACGAGCGGGCTGGTTATTCATTACGACGTGCTCACGAAAGCCGTGCGATCGCTCGACGCGACGTCCGCTGCGGCGGCGCCGCAGCAGCCACCGGCGCCGGACGGCGCGCGCGTGGCATCGTTCGACACGCTCGCAGCGGCGGCGCGCGGCGCTCTGCCCGGGGCGAACATCATGTTCATCTCGACCGGCGGCGCGAAACATCCCGCGACAGTCGCGATGCGTTTTCCGGAGGATCGCACGCCGGGCGGCCGCAGCCGCGTGTTCATCGACCGCTACACCGGAGCCGTGCTGGGAAAACTGAGCACGCGCGAAGCGCAGCTCGGCACACGCATCGACAATCTCAAGCGCTCGCTGCACACCGGCGACGTGCTCGGCAAGCCGACCGAAATCATCTGGCTCCTCGCCGCGCTCGTGATGGCATCGCAGGTGCTGACCGGATTCCTGATGTGGTGGAACGCACGACGCGCGCGCGGCTCCGCTAGATCCGCGCGGGCCGGAACACCGTAACGGGCGAACCCTCCGCGACGAATGCGGAGCGGGGGGCCGCGGCAAAGGCACTGGCGAACGTCGAGCCGTACACGCCGATGACGTCGGCATCGAATGTCGGCGACGTGGCGTCCCACACGCGCCATGGCGGGTGCCGCACCTCGTACTCCACGGTGCCGCCGTCTCGCTGCCTCGTGTAACCCCAGAAGTGCTCCGTCACGAATTCGGCCTCGCTTCCGGCGCGTGCGAGCGCCGGCTCACCGGAGATCGTCGCTCCGACATGCTGCCAGTGTCCGGAGGTTCGCCATGCATACTCGATGCGACCCGGGTCTTCGGTTCGTCCGTCCGGCGACACACTTTTCATCGCGACGCGGCGATACGGCTCGTTGTACACGGCGCGCGCGACGAGCGCGATCGCAATCCGGGGAACGAGTTCGCGCACGAACACGACACCGCGGCGCACTTCGCCATTCGGAAGTTCTCTCCGGACGTAGAAGCGCAGATTCACTTCGTCGAAGTTCCGGTGAAACGGGATCGGCAAACCGAGCACGCGTGTCTCGAGAAAGCGAAAACCGACGACACTGAACAGCGTGCGCCCGCCAAATGAATCGAGAATCGTCCCGGCCGGCACCAGCGGCTCCAGCAATTCGGGCGCGATCTCATAGTTCAGCATCACGAGATGGCGCCAGTTCGCGGTGAGAAACGCGCGGCGCGCGGACGGCATCAGTGGTTCGCGGTCGGTCCGAGCCCGCATGACGCAGATATTGCGTGGCGATGCCGCGCGAACACGCGGTACGCCGCGTCGAATATCGACCGCAATACCGGAGCGATACTGACGAGATACAGCGGATACGCCCACCACACACGGCGCATCACGTAGCGGTAGACATCGGCGCCGGCGAGCTGGCGATCGTCAGAGAAAAGGATGCGAATATCGGAGTGCAATTCTTCGGGAGTGAGATCGAGGCGCCGCATCACGTCCGGGTCCTGGAGCGCGGCGACGCCGAGATCCATCCGGCGCAGCGTCGGTGACCAAAACGGTACCCAGCGCGAGCATGCGCCGCACGATCCGTCGTAGAGAACCAAGCCGGTCATCCCGAAACTTACGGCGGCCGCGCGCAGTTCGCGCGGCCGCGTTGCGCACTACGGCTTTGGCGCCAGCTCCGGGCGAACGGTGAGAATGATCGCGGGCGTCGAATTTCCGGTCATGGCGCTGCCGACGACAACGGTCTGACCCATCGGAATGGACAACCAGGTGCTCAGTAATTCCTGATGCATCCTTCCGGTCTGCACCGCACCGGCGAGCATCTCAGCCGTGCGCGGATCGTGTGCGACGGAAACGTTCAACTGCACCGACTTTCCGCCGTCACGGCGCGCGCCGTCGATGCCGCCCGAAATCGTCAGCTGGTCACCGTTGGGGCCGCGCATCAGTGTCTGGAAGTTCGAATTGTCGTTCACCCGCACGATGTTTTGCGACAAGAGCCGGTACCCGTTGAACCGGAAAAGATTATGCAGTTCCGCATCGACCTCGCCGATCGCGGCGTCTCGCACGGTGGAATCCAATGCGGCGATAATCTGCAATCGGAGCACGACGGTGACCGGCGCTCGATCGTTCGCGCGCAACAGACTGTCCACGACGAGGATCATGCGCGCCGACGCGCGCAGCGTCACCGCATGCACCGACCCGCCGGCCGAAAACACTCCGGCGTCCCCGCGGCCTTCGAGATACGGCGATGCCAGCTTCGCCGCATCCGAATTCGAGAGATACTGCAGCGGAATCGTCCTGACGACGATGGTGTCGGCCACGATGCGCTGCTGCGCTCCAAGACCCGACGCCGCCATCGCCACCCATGCAACCGCAGGTCCAACAGATCGAAAGTTCATTTCACATCGCCTCGTTCGTTGTCGTCAATAAATCCAGACGACGGTGATCTTCTCGTTTCGCGTCGCCAGCACGGCGGATCGCCTGCCGGCTGGCGGAATCACCGAAACGCCACTGGAGTCTCCCACCGCCACGCGCTTCACGTCCTGAGACGCGACGAGGCGAACGGGTGTTGCAGCCACGGCTCCGGGAAGACGCGTTTCGCGAACTCGCACGAGCGGCCCGGGTTGACGCGACGACGACGCGCTCGGCGTCTCCACAGCCGGCCGCGCGCTCGCCGTTTGTCCGTGCGCCTGCGGCGCCCGGCGCGCGTCGCGCACCGGCATCAGCATCAGCGCGATCGCTGCTGCGGCGGCGGCAAGCGCGGCCCCGAACACGAGCGGACGCGAAAGAACCCGGCGCGCGACCGGCGTTTCCGCGCGGCGCGCGATCACCTGCGCCGCGAGCATTCCCGTATCGGCGACGAGCCGGGCTGCGACCGCCCGGCATCGCGCGCACTCGCGCACATGCGTAGCAACGGCCGACGTGCCCCGCCCTTCCAGCTCTTCGCGTTCCGCTTCGAGCAGCAGAATAAGACGATTCTCGCATTTCATTCGCCGTATCCCTCCAATAAATCCGGATGGTCTTCGAGCATGCGCAGACGAACCTTTCTGCGCGCGCGCATCAATTGGGTGCGCACGGTCACAGCCTTCACGCCAAGCCGGTCGGCAATCTCCGTCGCGTTCAATCCGCGCAAGTCGCCGAGCTCGAACACTTCACGCTCGCGCCCCGACAACTCGTCGAGATACGACGCCACCAGCGCCACGAGACCATGTCGCTCCGCAGCGCCGGACGGCGATTCCTGCTCGACGCTCTGACTCACGAG
>DASYSH010000253.1:0-1877 GCA_036003525.1 Gemmatimonadaceae bacterium
GCCGCGGGAAAAACCGTGCGCACGATGCAGGGCACTGCGCAGGCCGGGCTCAATCGCGTGTACTGGGATTTGCGAAACGACGCGACGAAGACTCCGCGCATGCGGACGAAGCCGATGAACGACATCGAATTCACCATGGACGCCGACGGCGGTCGCGCTGCGCCCGGGTTCGGCACGCTAGCGGTGCTGATGCCACCCGGCCGTTACACGGTGAAACTCACCGTCGATGGCCGGAGCTTTTCGCAGCCGCTCGAAGTGCGCAAAGATCCCAACGAGTTGGTGACAGAGCAGGAGATCAAGGCCTCAACCGATCAGCTCATCGCGGCGCAGGCCGAGATCAACAATACGGTCGAGGTGCTCAACACGGCCGAGGTGGTGCGGGCGCAAATCGCGACGCTGCAGGCGCAGATCGCGAACGACCGGAACAACGCCGACATCAAGACGCAAGCGGACGCACTCGAGCAGAAGATGCTCGGTCTTGTTTCGCGAATCGTCGACCCGCGGATGACGGGTCACGGCCAGGATCAGGTGCGCTACCCTGTGAAGGTCGGCGGACAGCTCGGATATCTCGCGGACGGAATCGCGGCATCGGATTTCGCCCCGACGGCGCAGCAGCGCGAAGTGAACGTCGTGCTCGACAAACAAGTGAAGGAAAACCGTGCGACGCTCGACCAGATCGTCGCGCGCGATCTTGCGGCGCTAAACGACTTGCTGAAGAAGCGCGGACTCAAGCCGATTGACATCACGGTGCCGCCGGTCGTCTTTTGATGATATGTTAGACCTGAAGCCGGTTCGCCGTGATACAGGAATGGCCTTCGCCGACGAGGTAGTTCGCATGCGCTCATCGTTTCGATTTACCGCTCTTCCGCTGCTGCTGATCGCGGCCGCATCGTGCTCGCAGTCGAAACCGGCCGCTGCGCCGGCGCCCGGCTCCGGGCCGGCTGCCCGTCCCGCCGCCGCACCTCCGGCCGCCGCGCCGGCGAATAATCCGGCCGCAGGAACGACGACGGCCGGCAGAGGCGGCGCACCGGGCGCGGGCGGAGCGCCGGGGGGCGGACGCGGCGGACCGCCGATGACGCCCGAACAGCGCGCCGCGCGCCGCGATTCGATCGGAACGCTACGGTCGATGACGAACGCGCAGCTGATGAAAGAGATCGCCGGTCATGAGAATGATCCCGCCGGCACGGTGTTCAAGAACGTGCAGTTAAACGCGAACAAGACGATGCCCGCCGGACGCTTCCTCGTCATGATGGATTCGACGTACGGACGCGGGCTCGGCCGCAACTGCACCGATTGCCACGTGGCCAATCAGTGGGCGAGCGACAGCCTCGGCCGCAAAAAGACCGCGCGCATCATGGCGGAACTGGTCGAATCGGTGAACACCACGCAGCTGACGAAACTTCCGGTGCGCGCGGGCGCACAGCCGGCGCGCATCACGTGCATCACGTGCCATCGCGGAAATCCGGGCGGACCGGGACAGGCGCTCATGCCGTAACTGCGGCGACGAGCGAAGGGCGACGGGCGAGAAAGTGATTTGGTTCAGAGCGAATGCGAGGAGCGCGGAGAAGTTCACCGCGCTCCTCGTTTTTTGCTCCGCACCAAATTGCCGCTCGCGCGCTGTTCGTGCCCGCAGTTAGGTGATCTGTTGCGGCTCCGCCCTCTCGAACGCGCGCCCGAGCAGCTGCGTCATCACATAGATCTCCGCGCCCAAGATCACCGACGCGATTAAGCACGCGACTGCGATCGCCGCCGTCGGCACGGCGCTGAGCACGAACCAGGCGCCGGCGCCGAGTGCGACGGGAACGAGAAGCAGCAGCAGAAACGCCAGCGCCGACGCGACCATCGAGAGCATCGCTTGTCCCATCATCTCGACGCCG
>DASYSH010000254.1:0-3690 GCA_036003525.1 Gemmatimonadaceae bacterium
AACAGTTAGTGGTTAACAGTTCACTCGTTTAAGAAGCTCCTAACTCTTCGGCTCGGCCATGAGATGTGCGCCATCGGTTTCGAGGAACTTCGTGTGCACCTCGCCTCTCGCGAAGTGCGGATCCGCCATCACCCTGCCCAAGAACGGAATCGTCGTGGTGATGCCCTGCACCACGAACGTATCCAGCGCCAGCCGCATCTTCGCCAAAGCTTCAGGCCTGTCGCGCCCCTGGCAGATGACCTTCGCAATCATCGAGTCGTAGAACGGCGGCACCGTGTAGCCGGCATATACGTGCGTGTCGACGCGAACGCCGTTTCCGCCCGGTGGATGGAATACATCGATCCGTCCCGGTGATGGCTGGAAATTCTTCGCCGGATCCTCGGCGTTTACGCGACACTCGATCACATGCCCGCGCAGTACGGGCGTTTCCGTGATGCTCATCTTTTCGCCGGCGGCAATCCGGATCTGCTCCTTCACGAGATCCACGCCGGTCAGCATTTCCGTCACCGGATGCTCGACCTGAATGCGCGTGTTCATCTCCATGAAGTAGTACGAACCATCTTCGTCGAGCAGCATTTCCATCGTGCCCGCGCCGACGTAGTTGATCGACTTCGCGCCGAGTACGGCGGCATCGCCCATTTTCTTGCGCAGTGCCGGCGTCATCGCCGGCGACGGCGCTTCTTCGATCAGTTTTTGATGGCGGCGTTGCACGGAGCAGTCGCGTTCGCCGAGATGAATGCAGTTGCCGTGCGTGTCGCCGAGAATCTGGAATTCGATGTGGCGCGGACGCTCGAGATATTTCTCGACATACACGGAGCCGTTGCCGAACGCGGACAATGCTTCACTGCGCGCCATCTGAAAGCTGCGGGTGAACTCCTCGGCGTCGCGGGCGACGCGCATTCCCTTTCCGCCGCCACCGGCCGCCGCCTTGATGATGACGGGGAAACCCATTTTCACCGCATACTGCAACGCGTCCTCTACTTCCTCCACCGGCCCCGGTGTGCCGGGCACGACCGGAACGCCGTTCGCGATCATCGTCGCGCGCGCGGCGGCCTTGTCGCCCATGGTCCGGATCTGTTCCGGCGTCGGGCCGATGAAAGTGATCTTGCTCGCCGCGCAGATCTCGGCGAACTCGGCGTTCTCGGCGAGGAAGCCGTACCCGGGATGGATCGCATCGGCGCCTGTGATTTCGGCGGCGGCAATGATTCTCGGAATTTTCAGGTAACTCTCGCGCGCCGGCGCCGGGCCGATGCAGACATCGTCGTCGGCGAATCGCACGTGCAGCGATTCGCGGTCGGCCTCTGAATAGACGGCGACGGTTTCGATGCCGAGCTCGCGGCACGCGCGAATGACGCGCAGGGCGATCTCACCGCGATTAGCGATCAGGATCTTTTTGAACATCGTTTTAGCGAAGTCGCGCTGAGCGTTTCTGTATCTCTGGCACGTTACTTCGAAACATCCTGCTTGAAGCTGTCCCAGCTCGTGTCGCTGGCGCCGGCGACGCCCTGCACCTTCAGCGCGAACTCGCTCGGACTCGTGGCGTAGAAGAGCGCGCTCTCATACGAGATGACGCCTTTCGAATACCAGTTCATGAGAGACTGGTCGAAGGACTGCATGCCGTACTGGACGGTGCCCTCGCGAATGAGATCGGGGATGTTCAGCGATGCGTTGAGGTCGCGAATGTTGTCGCGCACGGCGGCCGTGTTGATGAGCACTTCGCACGCGGGAATTCGTCCGCTCCGGTCCGAGCGCGGGGCGAGGCGCAGCGAAACGATCGCCTGCAGCGCCGAGGAGAGCGTGAAGCGCACATCCGCCTGTTCGTGCGGCGGATAGAACGACATCACGCGATTGATCGTTTGCGTCGCGTCGGTGGTGTGCAGCGTCGAAAAAACGAGGTGGCCGGTGTCGGCCGCTTTCAGGGCGATTTCCAGCGTTTCCAAGTCGCGGATTTCGCCGATGAGAATGATGTCCGGATCCTGGCGCAGCACGCGGCGGAGTGCCTGCGCGAACGAACCCGTGTCCGTGCCGACTTCGCGCTGGTTGATGTTGCAGTTGATGTCGCGATGCAGGAACTCGATCGGGTCTTCGATCGTGATGATGTTCGCGCGGCGGTTCTCGTTGATGAACTGCACCATCGACGCGAGCGCCGTTGATTTTCCGGAGCCGGTGATGCCCGTGACGAGCACCAGGCCGCGCGGCTTCATCGCGATTTCCTCGAGCACCGGAGGGAGATTCAGTTCCTTGATCGTCATCGCCTGGAACGCGATCGCGCGGAAGGCGTACGCGATGGAGCCGCGCTGCTGGTACATGTTCACGCGGAAACGCCCGATGCCCGGGACGCCGATCGCGAAGTCGGCTTCCTTTTCCGTTTCGAACTCGCGACGCTGCTTCGGCGGGAGAATCTGATCGCCGATGGAGCGGAGGTCCTCCGGTTTCAGCGGCGGCTGTTCGAGCTGCTTGAGCTCGCCGTCGACGCGCATCGTCGGCGGGCGGCCGACTTTGAAGTGCAGATCGGACGCGTTCTCCTGCACCATCTTCTGCAGGACGGTCTTGTAGTTGTACGGCGCGGCCGGAGCGGCGGGCGCAGCGGGCGCGCCAGCCGGCGCCGGTGGCGCAGCGCCGGCGGGCTGCGGAGCGTTCGTTGGATCAGCCATTGGGTTCGATCCGGAAAAGCACCTGACCATACTCCACCGGGTGCGCATCGGTTGCGCCGATTTCCTTCACGACGCCCGCGAATTCGCATTCGATCTCGTTCATGATTTTCATGGCCTCGATGATGCAAACGATCTGGCCTTTCTTTACGGTCGAGCCGACGGTGACGTACGGTTTCGCGCCGGGTTCCGGCGCGCCGTAGAATGTGCCCACCATCGGCGATTTCAATTCGAGAAGCGCAGACTTCGGCGCCGCGGCGGGCGCGGGCGCGGCGGGTTCCGCCACGGCGGGCACGCCCGCGGGCGGACTGATGCGCGTTTCCGCCGGCATCATGGCAGGCATCGCCATCGGCGCCGCGACCTGCATCGTGCCGCGCTGCGACGGCGTCTTGCTGATGCGGATCTTCATCCCTTTGTCGGATGAAATCTCAATTGAGTCGACACTCGATTCATCGAGCATCTCCACGAGCTTTTTTACATATCTGAGATCAATCATTCTGTTTTGATTGAAAGGCTCACCGCTACATCGCTCGATGCTTGTCGCTCACCGCCACGGCCGTTCCAGCTTTGCGCTCACAGCTTGAACTGCTCTAGCGGTGAGCAACCAGCGGCGGCGATCCAGCAGCGAGCTTTCCTAACCGATCTCAATCAGTTCTCGCGGAAACGATGTGATCACTTCACGCCCTTCCGCGGTCAAAAGCACATCGTCCTCAATCCTCACCCCGCCCCAACCAGGCCGATAAATCCCCGGCTCAATTGTGACGACGGCGCCGACGGGCAGCGGCGTATCGTTCAACTTCGAAAGCCGCGGCCCCTCGTGCACTTCCAAGCCTATGCCGTGGCCTAACGAATGGCCAAATTCCGCGCCCCATCCGCGGCGCTCAATGTAGCCCCGGGCAAGCGCATCGGCATCCTTTCCGCGCATTCCGGCCCGAATGGCACCCGAAGCGGTGGCATTTGCTTCACGAACTACGTCATGGATCTCACGCTGCTCGGACGTCGCTTTGCCCATCACGAACGTGCGCGTGATGTCCGAGCA
>DASYSH010000255.1:0-7138 GCA_036003525.1 Gemmatimonadaceae bacterium
GACTTGCTTGAGCACGCCGGCATCGCCGCTGATTCTGCGATGCGACTCGCGGCGCTGCTGCGCACCGCGGGCATTCCAGTCGGAGCGGGCGGCGCGCCGTTGGGTCGTATCGACGACAACATATCATTCATCGGCCGGATCGATCACGCGCCGTACGACTGGAAGTCGCTGCAATCGTCGCAGACGACATGGGGACTGACCGCGTACGCGAAATTGGCGCGCACGCAGGGACTCGCGCTCGGACCGGCAAGCACGGGCGCCTCGGCCGGCGAATCGTCGCTCGGCATCGGCTCGCTTCAAGGCGAGTGGTCGACATACTTCGCCGCCGATCACCTTGCCGATATACGCAGCAGCATCACCTATTCAAAAAATGCGGCTACGCCGTACGTAAACCTGCCATCCGGCCAAGTGCTCGTCGCATCGGCGTTTCCGGACGGCACCGGAGGAACCGCCGACCTGCAATTCGGCGGCAATCCGATATTGCGTACGGCCACGCAGCGGTGGACCTGGGAATCGATCGGCGATCTGCAGCTCTACTCGCCGGGACTGGTCATGCACAAGGTGCGCGTCACCGGAGACATCCGTTACGACGCCGGTTCGCGCGACGATGGCACGAACGCGCTCGGAACGTACTCGTTCAACTCGCTCGCCGACTTCCAGGCGAACCGTCCTTCGTCGTTCACCCGCACGCTCAACTCAACGGAGCAGCGCGGCGCCGCGTGGAACGCATTCGCGGCGATCGGCGACGGCTGGCGCGCGACGCAGGATCTCCTGATCAACTACGGTGCGCGCGTCGAAGGAAACGTCTTTGCGAACGCACCCGCGTATAATCCGTCCGTCGAGCAGCTCTTCGGCGTGCGCACCGATCATGCGCCGAACGCAATCGACATCAGCCCGCGCCTTGGATTCTTGTACAACGTGCCGAACTCGCACGGCCGTCCGTTCGGCGCGCTGCGGGGCGGCATCGGTGAGTTTCGCAACTTGATCGATCCCACCCTGCTTGCTGCGCCGTCGGTCGGCACCGGCCTTCCCGGCGGCGTGACACAGCTCGCATGCTTCGGCGCGGCGGTGCCGGCCCCCGACTGGGCGCTGATTGGCACAAATCCGTCCGCGATTCCGGCACAGTGCGCGAGTGGCGCTTCATCACTCGCCGACGCGGCGCCGCAAGTGCGCGTGATCGCACCCGATTTTACCGCGTCGCGAAGCTGGCGCGCGAACCTCGCGTGGTCGGGCACTGTGTTGGCAATGCCGTTCACGCTCGAGGGTACGGCCTCGCACAATCTCAATCAGCGCGGCACACGTGATCTCAACTTCTCTGGCGTCGAGCGATTCGCGACGTCCGACGAACATCGCCCCGTATTCGCCGGGGCGCAGAGCATCGACGCCTCGAGCGGATCCGTCTCTCCGGTCGACGCGCGCAGATCCGCCGCATTCGGCAGCGTCGACGAGAGCGTCAGCGATCTGATATCCGAAAGCCGGCAGCTCTCCCTCACCATTCGACCGAATGTCGGCCGCTTTCTTTCGACCTACATCGGCGACTTCATCGTCGGCTACACGCTCGCGAGCGTTCGCGACAGAGCGCGCGGCTTCGATCAATCGACATTCGGCGATCCCGCATCATTCGACTGGGCGCGCGGAGCGCTCGACGCGCGCCACCAGTTCGTCGTGCAAGGCGTAATTCGTCCGCTCACCGGATGGTTTCTCGTGGTGTCGGGGCATTTGCAGTCGGGAACTCCGTACACGCCAATGATTCGCACCGACGTCAACGGCGACGGGCTCGCGAACGATCGCGCGTTCGTATTCAATCCCGCGACTGCCACCGATGCGACGGTCGCAACCGGAATGCGCACCCTGCTCTCCTCGACGTCTGGCGGCGCTCGCAGCTGCCTCCTCGCCCAGCTCGGCGCCGCGGCCGCGCGAAACAGCTGCGAAGGACCGTGGAGCGCTTCGTTCAACGCGAGCCTTCACATCAGCGGCGAACAAGTCTTGCATCTGCCGCGCGTCGACATCGGCATCGCGCTCGTCAACGCGCTGGGCGGACTCGACCAGCTGCTGCATGGCTCGAACAATCTTCGCGGATGGGGCGCCGCACCGGCGCCCGACCCCGTGCTGCTCGATGTGCGCGGTTTCGACGCGGCGAACAATCACTTTCTCTACGCCGTGAATCCGCGGTTCGGTGCGACGTCCGCCGCGACGAATACGATTCGCGCCCCATTTCGGCTGACGCTCGATGTAAGCATCGACATCGCGCCGTCGCAAACGAAGCAGCAGATGACGCGCTGGCTCGGCACCAGCGATGGCGCGCCGCTCTCGGTTGCCGATCTCACGCGGCGATTCCAGCGAACCGTTCCCGATCCATATGCGCAAATAATCCAGCAGTCGGATTCGCTGCTCCTCACGCAAGGCCAGTTGCTCGCGCTGCAAAATGCCGACCACCGGTATCGGACGCACGTCGACTCGATCTGGACGACGCTCGCAGAGTTTCTTGCGCCGCTCACCGATCCCAAGGCGAAGGCCGCGGCGTTCCGTCCCACCGACCTCGCGACCGACGATGCATGGGAGTTCACACGCACGTCGATCCGGCACGACCTGGGCGACATCCTCACGCCCGATCAGCTCGCGCTGCTCTCGGGTATCGCGCGCTACCTGTTCAACGCGCAGAACCCCGTGCACATCAGGATGTATCCCGGCGGTTGATTACTTGGTCGTCCCGGCGGGGCAGCGCCCCGCCGTGACCAGCACCAGCATCTGCGTCGCTTCATCTCCGCTCAGCTGCTCGCGTTTTCGCCACGCAACCCAGTCATCGCGCTGCTGCGGCGTGAGGACACACATCGCCTCCCGCTGCATGCGCGCGTTGAGTTCCATCACCGGACTGCGAAACGCGCGCATGAGCGATTCGGCCGCCGGACGATAGCGCGCCGTCAACGCATGCAGCTTTTCGATCTGCGCAGGCGTGAGCTTCACGGCGCGGAGAGAATACGGCACGTCCCCATCACCGCCCCCGGCCAGCGTGCGCTCACCGCCTTCGCTGATCACATGCCGCCGGTCGAGCGGTACCGGCGCCGGCGCGGCGCGCGAGAGCCACCATCGGTCGATCGCTCCCCCCGCGGCGCCGGCGGCTACCGCGACGACGAGCAGCAACGCGATGCCGCGTGTGCGCGCAGAGCCGAGACTGCGAAGTTCGTCATTCATCGTGATGTTCCGTTGATTGCGCCGATGAGCTGGTCGGGCGTCGGCGCGCCCGCCGACATCGTGAGCTCGATGAGTGTATGCGGGATCCCCGCCGATTCCGCAAACGATCGCGGCGGCGAGGCAGCCGGACCGGGAATCAGCATGAGCGCGGCGCCCGCGGCGATCAACACGGCCGCGGCGGCGGCGATCGCCGGTCCACTCAACTGTCCGAGTGCGCCGAGCGCTCCGGCGGCCGTCCGGAGCTGAACGCGTTCCACGGCCACGCCTGCCGTGATCGACCGGATGATGCCGTCAAATCGCGCGCGATCTCCAGCCGGATCGATCAGCTCGAGCGGAACCCGCGCGGGAAACGTCAGCGGGTCGTCCTCATGATTCTCGCGATCATTCATCGAAGTACTCCCTGAGCAGTTCCGGGCCCAGCGTCTCGCGCAATTGACGCCTCGCCTTGAACAAATGCTGGCGCGACATTCCGGCGGAAGTGCCGAGCCGTTCGGCAATCGCGTCGTGCGGCCAGTCGTACAAATCGTGAAGCAGCACGACTTCGCGCTGCGGTTCGGAGAGCAACGCCATCGCTCCTTCGATCGCGATTCGCAGTTCATCGCGATCCATTGCGCGCGGCGTCGATCCGTCTGCCGCGATCGAATTCGGGTCGACGCCGGACGCCCGCCGCGCGCCGGGCTTGGCCAGTTCGTTCCGCGCGCGATTCCGCACGATCACGGCGAGCCACTGACCGAATCGCGAAGGGTCGCGACACTGATCGAGCCGGGCGAGTGCGTTGATCAGCGCGTCGTGTGTGATGTCCTCTGCGTCGTCCGCGCACGCCGTGACCGCGAACGCAACGGCGTACGCGGCGCGATAATGGCGGCGCACGAGCGCATCCAATGCGGCGGCGTCACCGCGGCCGCCGAGCATGACCAGCTCGGCGTCCGATGGTGACTGCGGGGGTGGTTCGGATGCGTCGTTTCCGATCAGCCGCTCCAGGCGGATGCGGTTCGACGCGACTTCGTTTTCACGCGCCGGATGTGTCATCCCTCGCTGGTTTGGCTTTGTCGTCGCGCTTCGTGATTTTCAGCTGCCGATGATTGCCGTTGAACATGGTCAGATCACCATCGATCGTTTTGCCCTTGATCGCGCCGACGAAGGCAAGTCCCTGCAGGGTGAAGCGGACCGTGTCACGCTCGAGTGTCAGCCCGTCCATGCGCCCGAACTCGTCTCCGTTGTCATAGACGACGCCGGACAGCGTAGTGTCCATCATTCTGAATACAAATGTGAGCGGATGGACGCCGGCGTCCAGCGCGAGCGATCCCGTCCAGTCGCCGACGAGCGACGCCGAAGTCACCTGCGCCTGCGCAGCAGCCGGCGCCGCCGGAAACATGCACAGCGCGGCGGCGGCAAGTAACGTCACGATTCTCGATGCGATCATCAGCGGCTCCCAGGGTTGGTCGCGTGCGGCGCGAGGTCTCGGCACAAGACAACTGGAGGGGGCGATTTGTTATCGGCGCCGGCGGCCGGGTGCAATCGTCGTTCCTGTAGATCATCTTGGGGAGCAGAACGGCAACCAAATATTCTCAGGAAGTGCCGAAGAAAGACTTGGCTATTTCTTTTTTGGGGGACTCTCATGCACCGTCACTGGAATCGCATCGCCGCAGTCATACTCGCCCTTACGCCGCTGGCTGCGTTCCCCCAGGACCGCACCGAACCGCGCCCCGACAGCGCCGTAGCCGCCGTGCTCGCCGCGTTCGGCCGGTTCCCTGTCGTCGCGCTCGGCATGCAGCACCAGCAGCAGGATGAGGCGGACTTCTCTCTTCGCCTGATCAGAAGCCCCGGGTTTGCGGCTGCGGTCAACGACATCGTGATCGAGTGCGGCAATCCGCTCTATCAGCGCGTCCTCGATCGTTACATCGCGAGAGAGTCGGTCGACGCGGAGCAGCTGTCGCAGGTCTGGCGCAACACGACGCAACCGGGCCGGTGCGAACCGCGCCAGCACCGCGAATTGCTCGACGCCGTGCGCGAACTCAATCGACAGCTCCCACGCGCGCGAAAGCTTCGCGTGCTCGCGGGCGATTCACCGATCGACTGGGCGGTGGTTCGCACTTCGGCCGATGTTCAGCGCTTCTTGAACGCGCGCGACAGCGCGTTTGCGTCGGTCGTCAACGAGCAGGTGCTCGCGAAGCACCGGAAAGCGCTCTTGGTTATCGGCGCCGCGCACATCATGCGGCAGCCGATTACCTGGCGGGCGGAGCCGACGCCGGCCGCGATCACGGCAACCGGTATCATCGAGCGCGCGCACCCGCACACCACGTTCGTGATTGTGCCGCACGATGGCTTCGGAAACCAGCTGCCGGCATACGAAGCGCGCATGGCCGCGTGGCCGAAGCCTTCGCTCGTACTCCTCCGCGGAACATGGCTTGGCGCAGTGTCTGGCAAGACGATCTTCGCCGACAACGTTCGTCGGGTCGGCGGTGATCCGAAAGTGTTCGACGATCCGTATTTCGGATTCAACCTCGAAGATCTTGCCGATGCATATCTCTATCTTGGACCGCTGGCTTCCCTGACCAGCGTGCAGTGGCCCGACATTTCCGGCACGGCGTATGGAAAGGAAGTCGAGCGCCGTAACGGACTCATCGGAATGCGCGCGGGGCCCGCGCCGCTCCGAGTCCCGCGCTAACGCTCTCCTAGACAATCGACAGGACTTCGAGGATATTCCAGGCGGCATCACATTGGACCATTCCAAACTGATGACGATGAGCGGATTATCACGATCACTCGCGCGCGCCGCACAATTGTGCGCCGCTTGCGTCGGACTGAGCGCGCCGGCGCATGCGCAACTTGCGGCGTCTGCTGCGGCACGCATCGATTCCGTATTCAGACAGTACACCGCGCAGACGCCCGGGTGTGCCGTGCTCATCCGGCAGAACGGCGCCACGCTTTATTCGCACAACTACGGCCTCGCGTCACTCGAGTTCGGCAGCCCGATCTCTTCGCGCACGGTATTCAACCTCGCATCGATGTCGAAGCAGTTCACGGCGGCGAGCATCGTTCTGCTCGCACAGGATGGGAGACTCTCACTCGACGACGACGTTCGAAAGTACGTTCCCGAACTTCCGGAGATCGGCGGCAAGGTGACGGTGCGGCAGCTGCTCACCCATACAAGCGGCTGGCGCGACATCGTCCAACTGCTCGTATGGCAGGGTCACCAGGTGCGCGATCATGTCACCGCGCTCGACGCGGTGAACCTGCTTCGCCGCCAGCGCGCGCTGAACTTTCCGCCCGGGACCCAGTTCCGCTACAGCAACACGGGATATTTCCTGATGTCGCTCGTGGTGCAGCGCATCACCGGCGACTCGCTTTCCGAGTTCGCGCGCAAGCGAATCTTCGAACCGCTTGGCATGCATGACACGCGCTACGTCAGTGACACGCGCACCATCATCAAGGACGCCGCCACCGGGTATGAGCCCGCATCATCCGGCGGATACCGCGACGCCATGTCGGGCTGGGATTTGGTCGGCGCCGGCGGCGTGTACACTACGATCGAGGACGTGGTGAAGTGGGACGAGAGTTTCTCCTCGGGAACAATTGGGGGCCGCGCGCTCACCGACGCGATGACCACCGCCGGCGCCCTCCGCGACGGGGTGACGGTGCCGTACGGGCTCGGGCTGTTCGTGGATCAGTATTGGGGACAGCGCCGCGTCTGGCACAACGGGATCTGGGCCGGATATCGCTCGATCATCATGCGCTTTCCGGATGTGCGTCTTTCGATCATCGCGCTGTGCAATACTGCGGACGCGGTGAGCGAACTGCTCGCCGATGCCGTGGCGCGCATCGTGCTGCCCGCACCTTCAGTCGTCGCTGCGGCGCCAGCGACCGCGCAATCGACGCGCGCCGACGCCACGCAATTGGCTGGAATGTTCTACAGTGGCTCCTCCAATTCGCGGATGACGATCAG
>DASYSH010000256.1:0-7725 GCA_036003525.1 Gemmatimonadaceae bacterium
TGCGGCATGACCGTTGCGCCGAGAATTCCGATCGCGATGTAAAGCTGCGCATGATCCATCAGGATCGATTTCGCCGGGAGGAATCCGAGCGCGACGGCGCCGAGCTCCGGTTTGGAGATCACCATCTCGAACAGGAAGCACGCGCCGATCGTCGCGATGAGCGTGATGACGACTGCCTCGAGCAGTCGGAATCCGCGCTGCTGGAGCAGCAGCACCACGAGCACGTCCGTCGCCGTGATGCAAATGCCGATCGTGAGCGGAATGTTGAACAGCAGCTTGAGCGCGATCGCGGAGCCGATGACTTCTGCCAGATCGCACGCGGCGATGGCGATTTCGCAGCCGATCCAGAGCGCGATCGAGACGGGGCGCGAATAGTGGTCGCGGCATGCCTGCGCGAGATCGCGGCCGGTGGCGATGCCGAGCTTCAGCGCGAGTCCTTGGAGGAGAACCGCGATGAGGTTCGAAACGAGCACGACTGACAGAAGTGCGTAACCGAACCGCGCGCCGCCGGCGATATCGGTGGCCCAGTTGCCCGGATCCATGTATCCGACTGCGACGAGATATCCCGGACCCGAGAACGCGAGAATTTTTCGCCACCAGCCTTTGCGGTTCACATCGACCGAGCGGTGCGCTTCGGCGAGCGATGGCGCGGAACGCGACCGGCGCCAGCCGGTGTGTGCGGGGGGCGCGAGCGGATCCTGATCGGGAGGGTGCGAAATGATATGTGCCACGGAAAACATAAGTTAGTATGTACTAACTTATCCTGCTAGTGCGCGGTGTTAGCTATCGCTGCGGGGAGGCCATGGCTTGAGCATGAATTGACGGCCAAACAACGTCGCCGGTAGCGATGGTTAGCCTCCAGCGAACAACCCCACCGCTCCGAGCCGTGGCTTCCAGACAGACTCCTCGATTACGACACGCCACTTGTCGCTCGTGACCGCCGCGAATCGATCGATCTTCTTGCGCCCGATCGTCGTCCCGCGCGACGCAATCGACCACGCGCCATTGACCATCGCCTCCACGCGATAGCTCGCGACGGTCTGACCGTGGTCGATCTGCTCGCCGAGTACCGCCATTCCAATTTTCACCGGCACGCGGAGGTCGAGCGTCGTTTCGCGTTCGGTTCGCCTTACCTTCGCCTGCGCTGCGTGATCGAGCGCGAACGTCTCACGAACGCGCGCACCGAACTCCGCCAGCCGCCGCACATCGGTCTCGTGAAATACTCCCTCGCGCGTCGGCGGCACATTGAGCAGCAGATTCGCGTTCCGTCCGACCGACGCGAAGTACAGCTCCATCAAATTTTCAGCGGTCCGAACTTTCGAATTCTCGGCATCATGATGAAACCAGCCGGGCCGGATCGACACGTCCGCCTCGCCGGGACGCCACACATCGCCCTCGCGATTGCCATGCTGCAGCCACCCGGCAACATTCGGCGAATCGAAGCCAGCGTACGGCACGAGTTCGGGATTCACCGTACACCAATTCGGATCGCCCGCCGTCCCGCGCTCGTTGCCGATCCAGCGAATGTCCGGACCCGCATCGGAGAACATCAGCGCATCGGGCTGCAACTTTCGCACGGTCAGATGCACGAGCGGCCAGTCGTATACCTGCTTCTTTCCGTTGGGACCTTCGCCATTGGCGCCATCGAAAAACAATTCGACGATCGGACCGTACTCCGTGAGCAACTCGGTCAGCTGCGCGGCATAGTACTGATTGTACTTGGCGCTGTCGCCGTACGATTTCTCATGGCGATCCCAGGGCGACAAATACAGTCCCGGCCGCAGTCCTTCGGCGCGCATCGCATTTACAAATTCGCGCACCACGTCGCCTTTCCCGCCGCGCCACGGACTGCTCTTCACCGAATGGTCGGTGTACTTGCTCGGCCACAGGCAAAATCCGTCGTGATGCTTCGCAGTGAGGATCACGTACTTGAATCCGCCGGCTTTCGCCGCGCGCGCCCACTGGCGCGCGTCGAAGTTCGTTGGATTGAACTGCTTCGGATCTTCGGCCCCGTCACCCCACTCGCGATCGGTGAAGGTGTTCATCCCGAAATGCGTGAAGAGTCCAAGTTCCGCGCGCTGCCACCAAAGTTGTGACTTCGACGGCCTCGGCAAAAACGGCTCGATCGGCCGCAGCTGCATCGGCGCGCACGCGGCGGCGGTCACTGCCGCGGCGCCGCCGAGTACGAAATCCCGCCGTTTCATCAGCCTCCGTCCGGAAGCGCTGTTTCGGCCTTCGGTCCTCGGACTTCGGTCTTCAGTCCCCACTGAATCCAAATCCCCCACCCCACCGCCCATCCAAGCAGCGCACCAAACGTGACATCACTCAGGTAGTGATTTCGCGAAAGCATCCGCGTCACGCCGCACCCCCACGCAATCACATAGAACACCCACCGCGCTCGCGGATACATCCGCGCCATCATCGTCGCGGCGCCGAACGCGACCATCGTGTGACTGCTCGGTGTCGCCAACCCCGCCGACGAAAACGGATGATCGCTCCAGTCGCGGAACACCCACTCGCCCGCACCCACGTCGGGGCGCACGCGACGGATCACCAGTTTCATGACTTCACACAGCAACCCCGCGAGCGCGGCCGAGCCGAGCAGCAGATATGCGCTTTTCTTCGCAGCCGCCGGGTCGTTCACGCGCTGCACCAGCCAGATGATCAGCGCGACCGGAACCCAGACGTACAGCGTCCCCGCCGCGCGCAGCGCCATCGCCCAGTCGTGATCGTAGACTTTCGGGATGTATAAATGCGCATACGCCCACTGGTCGCCCAGCGCAGGCACTGCGAGAAACGCGAGCGTGATCACGAGCGCAACGGTCGCGCGCAGTGGGAGCGGCGTGCGCGAATACTTCTCCCAGCCGCGGTAGCTCATCGCGCGCGCCTCATCGAGTGATTTCCTCGAAGCGCCGCAGGATTCCCTCGGTCATTCCCCAGATGACATTCCCCGCATAGTGAATCGCCGGACGCAACACCGTATTTCCCTTCACCGGAAGTTCGGTGATGCGCGACGCGGTGGGATCGAGAATCTCCGCGAGCGGCGCCCAGAAATATTCCTCGACTTCGTCGCTCGGACCGCCGGTGGCGTCGAATGCGATCGTCGCGACGAATGGTCGGACTATGACCGGCGGAAGCACCGGAATCCGCGGGCGGGACTCGTCGAGCGCGCCGATGATCGTGCCATCGCGCAACAGGTCGAATCCGACCTCTTCGCGCGTTTCACGCAGGGCGGTTTCCTCGAGCGACGCGTCGATTGCGTCGCGCCTGCCGCCCGGAAATGCGATCTGTCCGCTCCACGGATCGTCCGCGCGCGCCGCGCGCTTGATGAAGAGCAATTCCAATTGATCGTCCGGTGTCTCGCGCAGGACCAGCGCGACGGCCGCTTCGAAATAGACGCCATCGCGCTCCGCGATCGTGGGCGCATGCGAGCGGACGGCGGATATGATGTGCGCCAGACGCGCGCTCGCGGACGCGCCTGCGTTCATCATCCCTCCACCGGGCCGTCCACCGACATCCAGTCGGCCCATCCGCCGGCGAGCGACAGCACGTCCGTGTAGCCCATAACCTGCATGGTGTCCGCGGCGAGCGCCGACCGGTTGGCCCGCGCGCAGTAGATGACGACTCTTGCATCGCGCGGCACGAGCCCTTCGACTTTGCTCTCGAGATTTCCGCGCGGAATGTGCACGGCTTTCGGGAGGTGGCCGAGATTCCACTCGTTGGGTTCGCGCACATCGAGGTAGACCGCGGCATCGCCGCGTTCCATCATCGCCTTCACGTCGGCGGCTGAGATCTCGCGAATTCGCGCGCGCGCTTCGTCGACGAGATCGGCTCCGGTCTTGTATGTCATGCCGGAAATATGTCACGCGCCGGGCGATCCCGCCTTACGTTTGTGGCCATGTCGCTCGCGCTGAAAGTTCTGATTGCGCTCGTTGCGGGTCTCGCGCTCGGCCTGGGGATCGCGTCGAGCGGTTCACCCGCGCTCGCGCACCTCGTGCCGGTAATCGAGCCCGTCGGAACGCTTTGGGTCTCGGCGATCCGGATGACGATCATCCCGCTCGTCGTGTCGAGCCTGATCGTCGGAGTCGGCGGCGCCGCGGACCCGCGTACGATCGGGCGCCTTGGGCTTCGCACGCTGATCGTGTTCGTGGTCATGATCGCCGTCGCGACGGTTATCTCGCTGATCGCGGGACCGTCACTGGTCGGGATGATTCACATCGAGCCGGTGGCGGCGGAGGCGATGCGCGTTTCCGCGGGGCAGTCGGCGGGTGCAGCGGTCGAGGGAGCGAAGACCCTGCCGGGCGTCGCGCAGTGGCTCGTCGAACTCGTCCCGGCGAATCCGGTGAAAGCTGCGGCAGATGGCGCGATGCTTCCGCTCATTTTGTTTTCGCTCGTGTTTGGCGCGGCGCTTTCGCAGGTGCAGGCCGACCGGCGGGCGACTTTTCTGCGCGTGATCGCGGGCGTGCAGGAGGCGTCGCTGGTACTGGTGCGCGCGATCATTGCGCTCGCGCCGATCGGCGTGTTCGCGCTCGGCGTTTCCGTCGCGGCGAAGCTCGGCGTTTCGGCGGCGGGCGCGATCGCGACATACATCGCCACGGTTTCCGGCCTCAACATCGCGTTCTGCGTGGTTGTGCTGTACCCGGCAGCCGTGATGCTCGGTGGTCTCTCACTGAAAACATTCGCGCGCGCGGCGGTGCCGGCGCAGGCGGTGGCGTTTTCATCGCGGTCTGCGCTCGCAACGCTGCCCGCGCTGCTCGAGCCGGTGCGCGAGCGGCTCCAGATGCCGGTGGCGCTGTCTTCGTTTCTGTTTCCGCTGGCGGTGACGCTGCTGCGGTGCGGCGGCGCGATCGCGCAGGTGATCGGAGCGCTCTTCGTCGCGAAGCTTTACGGCGTCGACATTGGCGCCGCGCAATTGATCGCGATTGGCGTGACCACGGTCGTGACAACGTTTTCGATTCCGGGGATCCCGGGCGGGTCGATCATCATGATGGTGCCGGTGCTGCTCTCGGCGGGATTGCCTGCCGAGGGAGTCGGGATTTTGCTCGGAGCGGATACGATTCCTGACATGTTTCGGACGGTTACGAATGTCACTGGAGATATTGTGGCGGCGGTGATTGTTGGTCGTGGTTCGTCGAATGAGGTTGAGCGGGCGTGACGGTTTTACTCCGGAACCGTGGACTTTACTCGGAAGAAGCCGGATGACCGCGGATTTTTCCTGGGGGTACTTGGCGCTCGCCGCATTGCCGTGGATTATCCTGCCGTCCGTGGTGATTTGGAGATTGCGAAATCCAACATCCCTTGCTGAGTTCGTCGCGGCGGTACCGCGTGATGCGGCGCTGATTTCCGTGATTGTGCCGGCACGGAATGAGGCGAGAAACATTGAGCCGTGCGTTCGGTCGATTCTTGCGGGGATCTGGCCGAATATTGAAGTGATCGTCGTCGACGATCACTCTGCCGATGGAACGGGCGACATCGCGCGGCGGATTGCGCGCGACGATTCGCGCGTGAAAGTGATTTCGAATCCCGATCTCCGGGACGGCTGGATCGGCAAGCAGTGGGCGTGTCACAACGGGCAGCTCGCGGCGCGCGGGACGTTCCTGCTGTTCACCGACGCCGACACGCGGCACGGGCCGGAACTGCTCACACGATCGATGAACGCGATGCGCGATGTGCGCGCCGACCTCTTCACGGTCGTTGGATCGCAGATCATGGGATCGTTTTGGGAACGACTGATCCAGCCGCACATATTTGGAATGCTCGCCGCGCGCTTCGGCGAGATGAAACGCGTGAACAGTTCGGCGAATCCGTACGACAAGATCGCGAACGGGCAGTTCATTCTCGTCACGCGTGATGTCTACGATCGCGCCGGCGGACACGAGGCCGTGCGCACGCACATCGCAGAGGACATGCGCCTCGCGCAGGAGTGGACGCGGCTCGGATATTCGGTCTATGTCACCGGCGCGTTCGACTATCTCGAAACGCGGATGTACGAGGGCTTCGGCGAGCTCTGGCGCGGATGGGGGAAAAATCTCTGGGCCGCGGGGCGCGATACGCTCGAGATGGCGCCGGCGGTGCTCGCCGTCGTGCGCGTCGCCTCGCCGTTCGTGACCCTCTGGGAAATCGCGCCCGCAGCCGCAATCCTGCTCGGCCTCGCCGGACTGGTGCCCGCAATGGTGCTCGCGTGGGGCGCGATCACGTACACGATCAACACGTTCTTCTGGGTGCTGTTCCACATCGGGCTTCGGTCGCCGGCGTGGTACGCGGCGCTGAATCCGCTCGCCGCGATCGTGCTGATGGGAATGTTCGCCCGTGCCGCCTGGCGCAACGATCGCGTGGAGTGGAAAGGACGGGAGTATCTCTCCCGTTAGCTTTAGCGCATGCCCAACAAGCTGAAAGCAGTTCTGTTCGACCTCGACGGCACGCTCATCGACTCGATCGGCCTGATCGTCGATGCGATGCACTACGCATTCGAAGGTTTTACCGGAACGGTGCCCGCCGACAAAGACTGGATGGCCGGGATCGGCACGCCGCTCTACAAGCAGCTTGCGCTGTATGCGCGCAGTCCCGAAGAACTGGACGCGCTGCGCGAGAAGTATCGCGCGTTTCAATTCCTCCATCACGACAACGTGATCAAGGCATATCCCGGAACCGGGGCGGTCCTGGAAAATCTCCATGCGCGCGGAATCGTCATGGGAATCGTGACGTCGAAAGGCGATGTGCTCGCGCAGCGCGGCATCGAACTCACCGGACTCGCGCAGTATCTGCCGGTTGTGATTGGCGCCGATTCGGTGACGAAACACAAGCCGGAACCCGAGCCGGTTCTTCTTGCGCTCGAACGACTGGGCGTCCAAGCCGATGAAGCCCTCATGATGGGCGACTCACCGCACGACATCAGCTCCGGCAACGCCGCGCATGTCCAGACGATCGGCGCACTGTGGGGACCGTTCACGCGCGAACAGATCGCTGTCGCGAAGCCGACCTATTGGATGAACAACATCAGCGAGCTCCCCGCATTTCTCGACGCAAACTTTTGATTCGCGAAGCAATGGCGCGGTGACGAACTTGAGGACGCGCCGCGCCATCGTGCGGCGTGTCCTCTCTTCGCACCGCGGCCGCGCTCCTCGCCGGCGCAAAATCATTTCGCGAACTCGCGCCATTTCTCCCGGCGCTCGGGTTCGCTGAATCACTCCCGCTCGATCTCGGCGACCGGCGCGCGATCGGGCTCGATCGCTCCATCCGGCGCGCGGCCGTTGCGAACGGCTCCGGAACGCTCCGCGCCCTGCTTCTGGAAGCCGCCACCGATGCACCCGCTCGCGAAACGATCACCCGGGTCGCGTCGCGTGTAACTGCGCATGCACCGCACTTGCTCTGGCTTCTTGTGATGGTGCAGCCGGCATCTGAATCACTGGTGATCGCGGCGCCCGCATCCGCCGGTCGCAAGCAGGTCTCGGCGCTTCTCACCACAATCGCCGGCATCGCCCCGTCCGACGCCGAGACGCTCGCCGCGATGTGCGATGCGGCCGCCGGAGCCGACGTCCTCGTGCATCACCGATGGCGTGAGCTACTCGGCCGCGAAGCGCTGACGCGGCGCTTCTATCGCGAATTGGAAAATGTGGTGGATAAGCTCGCGATCTCCGCTGCCGGCCGCGTCGCGGGGACCGCGCGCCGGGAGCTCGCCCTGCTCTGCTCGTCGCGAATTCTCTTTCTTGCATTCCTCGAAGCAAA
>DASYSH010000257.1:0-2221 GCA_036003525.1 Gemmatimonadaceae bacterium
GTGACGGCGCTGCCGCTGTACCACATCTTCGCGCTGACAGCGAACATGCTGGTGTTCGCGCGCGTCGGCGGCTACAACCACCTGATCACGAATCCGCGCGACATGCCGGCGTTCGTCAAGGCGATCGCGAAGATCAAGTTCACGGCGCTGACCGGCGTCAACACGCTGTTCGCGGGCCTCATGAACACGCCAGGCTTCGACAAGGTCGATTTCTCGCGTCTGCACCTGACGCTCGGCGGCGGCATGGCGGTGCAGCGCGCGGTCGCGGACCGCTGGAAGAAAGTCACCGGCTGCACGCTCGCCGAAGCGTACGGGCTCACCGAGACCGCGCCCGCGGTCTGCATCAATCCGCTCGACCTCCCGGAGTACAACGGCTCGATTGGACTCCCGATCCCGTCGACCGAGGTCTCGATCCAGGACGAAGACAGCAAGACGCTCCCGATCGGCGATGTCGGCGAGCTTTGCGTGCGCGGCCCGCAGGTCATGAAAGGCTATTGGCAGCGGCCGGACGAGACCGCGAAGGTGCTCGCGCCCGACGGCTGGCTTCGCACCGGCGATATCGCGCGCATCGACGAGAGCGGCTACGTCTACATCGTCGACCGCAAGAAGGACATGATCCTCGTCTCCGGCTTCAACGTGTATCCGAACGAGATCGAGGACGTCGTCGCGCAGCAGCCCGGCGTGCTCGAAGTCGCCGCGGTCGGCGTGCCCGACGAGAAATCCGGTGAAGCGGTGAAGATCGTCATCGTTCGCAAGGATCCGACGCTCACCGCCGACGACGTTCGCGCGCACTGCCGCGCGAATCTAACCGGCTACAAGCAGCCCAAGTACATCGAGTTCCGCGAATCGCTGCCGAAGACCAATGTCGGCAAGATCCTGCGCCGCGAATTGCGTGAGCCGGCGCCCGCCGCGGCCGCGGTCGCGACGCAGGCCTAATCGGATCGGCGCTTCGCGCTGTCAGGTCCGGAAATATTCAAGCCGATCGGCGTAGCCGCCGAGGAGATTCCACAGCGGAATTTCCTTGTCCGGCGGGATGCGTGTGTACGCGAAACCAATGTGCTCGCCCGTCACCCGCGCGACGGTCGCCTCGAGATGGATGTTGAGGTCGGCACCAATCATCATGTCGAGGGCGAACAACTCGCCGACGCCGTACGCCCACCCGCGGGGCCTCTGCACCAGAACGCCGGACGCGGAGATGTCCTCGATATCGGTGGTCCAGGCGTCCGCGCCCCGGCTCAAGAGCACGGTCGACTGCATCGGCATCCGCGCCGAACGCGCACCCGAGCGTGCCCTTTCCTCGTTGGTCACCGCGACTTCCTCTGAACGGCCGACACATCAGCCGGTTATATAGAATCAATAATCATGCCAATAACTTACATAACGGTTGAAAAGTCACTCTATCGATAAATTTCACGATTGTTAAACATTGGTTGGGACGGACTTTCCGTCACATTTGGGCCGGGTTTTCGCAAAAACAGGGCCTTAAGGTGCATTCGCACATCTGACATCAGGTGTCAAATTTCACACAATTTTTGCGCTACACTGAAAGTGATCGTCCCGATCCCGGGGGCACTGGAGGGGTGCAGCGCATAGCCGCTACGTGCGCGATCAACGTGGCGGCGTCCAAGCTGAGGGGTTTCCGACCATGACCGCCGTCGAAGTTTTGCATCGCGACCAAGATTTTCGTTTGCTGCGCACACAAGAAGACGCAGTCGACAACGCTTACTGGTGTTTCATGCACGCACATCGTTTCCCGCGCGACACGGGATACCGCGCGTGCTTTTCCGTGCCGCTGATGAAGGAGATGCGCGAGTTCCTCAAGCGTACTGCCGATCAGCTGACGATGCGAGCCGCCAACAACGACGGCGGCCTTGCGCATATCGTCATGGCCTCGGATGCAAACGTTTACAACCTGGGTGGCGATCTCGAATTGTTCTGCCGCCTGATCCGCGAGCGCAATCGCGAACATCTCCTCGCCTATGCGCGCCTGTGCGTCGCGGGCGTGCATGAGCTGCACGCCGCGCTCAACCGCAACGCGCACACCGTCGCGCTCATTCAAGGCGATGCGCTCGGCGGCGGACTCGAGCTTGCTCTCTCGTGCCAGACCGTCGTCGCAGAACGCGGTATCGGCATGGGCTTCCCGGAAGTGTTGTTCGATCTCTTCCCGGGCATGGGCGCGTATTCGTTCCTGTGTCAGCGCGTCAGTCCGCGCCTGGCCGAG
>DASYSH010000258.1:0-3264 GCA_036003525.1 Gemmatimonadaceae bacterium
ATCCTGCTCCGCAGTGAACTCCGCTGCCCCAGCATGAGTGCATTGTCCGACGCGGCCGCGAGGATCGCGACCATCAGGAACGGCGCGAGCAATCCATTGATCACCGCCGTCCAGTAGAGCGCCTTCACCGGATTGATGCCGACGAACCCCATCGTCGCGCCGACGGCGATCGAAACGGCAACGACCGCATAGAACGCCTGCGCGTTCGAAAATTTCTCGTCGATCCCCTGCCGCCAGTCGAACGTCTCGGCGAACGCATAGGCCGCGGATCCTGCGAGTGTCGGAATCGCGAGAAGACCCGTTCCGACAATCCCGATTGTATAGAGCAGCATCGCGCGTTCGCCCGCGAGCGGCTTGAGCGCGGACGCGACATCCGCCGACGACTCGAGATTGGTCTGGCCGTGCGCGTGCAGCGTGCTGGCCGTCGTGACGATGATGAAGAACATGGCGATGTTCGAGAAGAACGTGCCGATGCCGATGTCGATCTTGCGATCCTCGAGTTGCGTCGCGGTCGCCCCCTGACGCGCGCGCAATGTGAGCTGCCCGGCGGCTTTTTCTTCCTCGACTTCCTGCGAGGCCTGCCAGAAAAAGAGATATGGACTGATCGTCGTGCCCAGCAGCGCGACGAGCGTCGCCCACGCCTCGCGGCTGTGCGGCACGCCCGGAATCATCGTCGCGCGCAGCACCGCACTCCATTTCGGCTGCACGTCAAACGCGGCGACGACGTAGACCACGAGAATGAGCGCAAGCCACTTGAGTGTGTTCGCGATCATCGCGTAGCGCAGCCGGATCGTCGCGAGCGTGATGCCGAGTCCAAGCAGGACGACCCACGCGAGCGATGGCGTGTTGGTGAGCAGATGCGCGGCGTCCGCCATCCCGCCGAGGTCGGCGCCGATGTTGATCGTGTTCGCGATGAAGAGCGCGAATGCGGCGACGGCGAGCAGCCAGCGCGGATATTTCGTGCGCAGCGCGCCGGCGAGGCCCTGCCCCGTGACGAGACCGATCTGCGCGCACATCATCTGGATCGAGGCCATCAGCGGCCAGAGAACCCATGCGGTCCAGAGGAACTGATTGCCGAACTGTGCGCCGGTTATCGAGTAGGTCGCGACGCCGCTCGGGTCGTCATCGGCCGCGCCGGTGATGACGCCGGGGCCAAGTGCGGCGAGGACGCGACGGACGGCGGAGGGCTCAGCGGGCTTAGCGGCCATATGCTGAGTTTAGCCCCAGGGACCGTGTCCGACGAGTTAACTGTTTTCCGTTGGTCGGTTAACCAAGGTGGGAAAATCAGTCCGGACAGCCAGCCTCGTCGACGCGTTACGATCCCCGGACGGAAAACCTTCCTTAACCGACCAACGGAAAACAGTTCACCTGCAGTCGCCTATTGACTCCAGCCTCAAGTCTCCCTACTGTATCAGCACACCGATACACCGGATTACCATGTTCGAGCGAATAGATCCAAGAAGCCCCACTCCCATCTACGCGCAGATCGCAGAGCGCATCCGCGTGGCCGTCGCCGCCGGCGAACTCACGAAAGGCGATGGCCTCCCCTCCGTGCGCGCGCTCGCGACGCGGTTGCGCGTGAATCCCGCGACGGTCGTCCAGGCCTATCGCGAGCTCGAACAGGAGAAACTCGTGGAAATGCGACAGGGCGCGGGCACGTACATCCTTGAAATGTCGACCGATTCGCGCGCGCGAGAGCGCACGGCGGCGGCGAAGCGGCTCGTGCGCGGACTGATGGAAGAAGCCGCGCGACTCGGCATTCAAAAAGAAGACATCAAGAAGGCGCTCAACGGCGAACTCAGCGAGGGCGGACGATGAGTGATGCGATCACTGCGCGCAACGTGACCTACCGCGCCGGCAAAGAGTTCGCGATTCGCGATCTCGCCATGACGGTGCCGACCGGATCCGTCTATGGATTCCTCGGACCGAACGGGTCGGGAAAGACCACGACTCTGCGGCTCCTGCTCGGCATGCTCTCCGCTGAAGATGGCGCGATCAACGTGCTCGGACACGACGTGCCGCTCGGCGTGCACAAGGCGCTCGCGAAAATCGGCTACGTGCCCGAACGCCTGCATCTCTATCCCACGCTTACGGTCGAAGAGACGCTCCGCTATCACGCGTCCTTTTATCCCGACTGGGACAATACGCGCGCGGAAACGCTGCGGCGCGAATTCGCACTGCGCGCCGAGCAGTCGGTGGACCGCCTTTCGAAAGGTGAAAGCGGGAAACTGATGATGCTGCTGGCGCTCGCGCACAATCCGGAGTTGCTCGTTCTCGACGAACCGACGGACGGACTCGATCCCGTCGTGCGGCGCGACGTGCTTTCAGCGCTGCTCGAGTATGTGTCTTCGCGCGGCGCGACGGTGCTGATCTCCAGCCATCTCATTCACGAGCAGGAGCGGATCTGCGATCACGTCGGCGTGATGGACGGCGGCAGGCTTCTCGCGGAAATGCCGATGGCCACGTTCCGCGGCGGCATCAAGCGTCTCCGCGTGAACAAGGCGCCGGCGGACAAGGGTGACTTTCCGTTCACGCTTCTTTCGCGGGGCGCCACGGCCGGCCGTGAGGAAGAATGGGTCGTGCGCGGATGGCAGCCGGCGATGAAAGAGTATTTCGCGGCGGGCGAAAGCGAGCTGCGCGAAGTGATCGATCTCGATCTCGAAGAGAGTTTCGTCGAGCTGCTGCGATCGGCGAGAACGCCGGCGGGCATCGCCGTGGAGGACAACTAAATGTTCAAACAAGTGCTGTACACGCAGTGGAAATGGGCGCGGATGGAATTGCTCGCGTACACGCTCGGCGCATTCCTCGTGCCGACGGCGATCATGAAGATCGCCGTGAACGGGTTCAACAATTCGACCGTCGCGGGAACGCTGTCGCTCGTGGCGGGCGCCGGCGGATTCTTCGTGTTTCTCGCGTTCGTCTGCGCGGTCGGCCTCGCCGTGCGACCCTATCTGATAGATCAGGCGCTGAAGCACGTCTATTCGCTTTCACTTCCGGTGCCGTGGTCGACCTTTCTGGGCTACCGCTTTCTCGCGGGCGCCGTGCTGCTGATCGCGCCGGCGATTGCCGTGCTCATGGGTGCCGCGCTCGCCGCGTGGACCGTGGCTGTTCCGCCGACGCTGCACGCGTATCCGGTCGGGATGGCCGTGCGATTTTATTTCTCGGCGCTCGAGATTTACTCGGCGACCTTTCTACTGCAATACCTTGCGGGGAAGAACGCGGTGCGCGTCGTGCTCGTCATCTTCGGCGCGCTGGTGATCGCCG
>DASYSH010000259.1:0-16582 GCA_036003525.1 Gemmatimonadaceae bacterium
CATCCGTGCTCGCATACGGTGTGTTCGCGTTCGCGCAATCGCTCGAACTTCTCGTCCTCTGCCGTCTCGTGCAGGGAGCGGGCGGCGGCACCGTGGGCGTCGTGCAGGCATACGTTGCGGACGCCACCAAACCGGAAGACCGCGCGAAATCACTCGGTTGGGTATCGGCCGCGACAAACGCGGGCGTCGCGATGGGCCCCGCGATCGGTATCTGGGTTCTCGGGTTCGGCGTGAGCGCGCAGGCGCTTGCTGCGGAACCACTGCTCAAGTTTCGCGGGCCGGGACTCGCCGCCGCGCTCATTGCGGCAATCAACATGGTGTTCGCGTGGTTCTTCCTTAAAGAATCGCACGATGCCGCCGCGGTAAAGGCGAGCGGCAAGACCGTTACCCGTTCACGCGACGCAACGTGGCGCGTGGTGTCGCATTCGGGCGAGCCCGCGTCGCGGCTGATCTGGATCTATGGAATCACCATGGGCGCGTTCATGGGCATGAACACCGTGCTCGCGTTGATGCTCGCATCCAGGTTCAAGGCCGTGAGCGAGAACACATTTGGATTTTTCTTCACATACGTTGCGGTGATCGGCGTGGTGGTGCGCGCGTTCTTCCTGGGGAAGCTCGTCGCGTGGCTCGGGGAGCCGCGGCTTTCGCGCATCGGCATGGTAATGCTGGCCGTCGGCTTGTTCACGATGCCGCTCGCGCCGTCGATTCCACTGTTCGCGCTTTGCGTGGCTCTGGTGCCGCTCGGAACGGCTTTCACGTTCCCATGCGTGACGAGCATGCTGTCACAAGTCGTGCCGCAGCATGAGCGCGGCCTTTACATGGGAGTACAGCAGACGTTCGGCGGCGTTGCCCGCGTGCTTGCGCCGCTTTCAGTCGGATACGCGTATGATCATATCGGGCACACCGTGCCGTATTTCGCGGCGGGACTGATTGTGCTGTTCACGATTCCGCTGGGGTTCGGCATGGAGAATTTCGTGAAACAGCCGTACACGGTTGAGGTTCCTTCGGCGGCGTAACTGCTACCGCAGCTTTGAAACAAAGGGGATGAGTTAACGGTCGTCGCGCATCGGTATTGAACGAACGACGACGGGACAGGTTTGCGTGTAGAACGCCGACGGGACAGGTGTGTGCGCGGACTCGCGCTCGACCTGTCCCGTCGTCTTTAGTTCATTAATCCGTTACCTGCGCCCTTTAACTCATCCCCTTGGTTGTCACGGCTGCGGTTGTCCCGCACTGTGAGCTCAGCTTGCTGAAGCTCCTTCAGCCGACCCCGGCTCGCTCTCGAGAACCGCCTTCGCAATCTCCACCATCGGCTTCGACCGATCCTGACTCGACCGCTGAAGAATGCGGTACGCTTCCGGTTCCGAGCAGCCCGTGCGCCGCATGAGGATTCCCTTTGCGCGCTCGATGATTTTGCGGGCCTCGAGAGCGGCTTTCGCTTCGGTCGCGTCCTTGCGCGCAGTGCGCAGCGCCGCGGCGCGAGTGACCGCGAGGCGGATCGTCGAGTCGAGCATTTTCGGCGGCACCGGCTTCGGCAGGAACGCGACAGCGCCGGTCGTCACCGCTTCTTTGTCGGAGAGCGTGACGTTCTCGTCGCCGCTGAACAAGATCACGGCGATGCCGGGCAGCGTGCGCGAGATGACCTCCGCGGCTTCGATGCCCGAGCCATCCGGCATGTGCACGTCGAGCAGCACGGCGTCAGGTTTCATTTCGCGCGCTTTGTCAGCGGCATGGACACCACTGGAAACTGCCGCAACCACGTCATGTCCGAGGGCGACGAGCACTTCGGTCATCGTGCTGCGCGATCCCGCGTCGTCTTCGGCGAGCAGGATTCGAAGCTTGGTGCTGAGTTCGTGATGTGCGGTCACTTGCCTGGTTGCGGAGGTCACGGAAGGTCTACGCTTTGATTGTGTAAGACGCTGAACACTCATCGGTCTATTTCGGTCCATGCGCCGGAATTCCGGCGGTCTCTTTGTCGATCAGCTCACGGAGTTTCGCGGAAATTTTCGAGTCGGCCTTCGCGAATCCGTTTATCCGGTGCGCCAATTCAATGACTTTTGACGGATCGTTTGCGTTCGCCTCGAGCAGCCATGCAGCGGAAACGATCGGGTTCAGCACATTGCGAAATTCGTGTATCAAACCGGCGGCGACGCGATTTGCCACTTCGATTTCGCGCCGTCGCGCGTCGTCCATAGGCGGCTCTCCCCCGGGGTTCAAGAGCGGCGCCCGGCACCGGTGATCGCCGGCGCAGCGCCCTCAGCCGCCGTGATGAGACGCACGCCGCGCTGAAACGTGAAGTATGCGTACGCCCACTGAATGAGTACGCTGACGCGGTTTCGGAATCCCACGAGGTACATGATGTGGACGAACAGCCACAGCAGCCACGCTGGGTAGCCGGACACCTCAACCCGTCCGCCGAATACGGCGACGGCGCGATTCCGGCCGATCGTGGCGAGATCACCTTTATTGTAGTAGCGGAATGGACGCGTTGTTTCCGCGTTAATAATTCTTAACGCGTTCTGCGCGGCGACTCTTCCCTCCTGCATCGCCGCCGGCGCGACACCGGGGACAAGCGAGCCATCTGCCCGCTTCACGGCCGCGAGATCGCCGGCGACGAAAATTTCCGGATGACCCGGCACCGACAAATCGTCGCGCACGAGCACGCGTCCGGCGCGATCGACAGGACCGCCCAGCATCGCGCCCAGGGGCGAAGCCTGATTTCCGGCGGCCCAGAAAACATTTCCCGCCGGGACGAATTCCTCTCCGACGCGGGCGCCATGTTCATTCACATCGTTCACCGTCGCGCTGGTGCGCACTTCCACACCGAGACGCTCGAGGTCGCGGCGCGCGCGCGCCGAGGACCGCGCGGGCATCGCCGGCAGCAACCGCGGTCCTCCTTCGACCAGGATGATGCGGCTCGCGCGCGTGTCTATCGTTCGGAAATCTTTTGGCATGGCCTTCCGCACAATCTCAACCATCATCCCCGCAAGCTCAACGCCCGTAGGACCACCGCCTACAATCACGAACGTCATGAGCGCGCGCTGTTCATCAGGATTCGCGCACTGTTCGGCCCGCTCGAACGCCATGAGAAATCGCCGCCGGATTTCGAGCGCATCCTCGAGACTCTTCAGCCCCGGCGCGTTCGCGGCCCACGCGTCGTGGCCGAAATACGAGTGATGCGAGCCGGTCGTCACGATCAGCAAGTCATACACGACCGGCGCGGCGATGTCGTCGACGATCACTTCGCGCTTCAGCGGATCGACGCGCACGACCTCGCCAAGCACGACGCGCGCGTTGCGCTCATTGCGGAGAATCCAGCGGATTGGAACGGTGATGTCGCTCGGCGCGAGCCCGGCGGTCGCGACCTGATAGAGCAGCGGCTGAAACAGATGATGATTCGTGCGATCGATGACGGTGACATCGACGGACTCGCCGCGGAATGTCTTGGCGGCGGCGAGGCCTGCGAATCCGGAACCGATGATGACGACGCGAGGGCGCGGAGGCACAGTGTGAAAGTTATCGGGCGCCGCTGTGGCTGGCAGTCGCCGACTCGCACATATTCGGGTCATGCGAAAGCTGACTTGCAGGGCCACCGTCGTCCTTGCCGCCGCGCTGACTGCGTTCTCTGCACTCGGCAGCCAGGCGCTGCGCGCGCAAGGCACTGCCGACGCGCGGTTCAATGCGCTCGTTGCGCTCGCCGAAGCGAAGATGAAGGAGTACGGAATTCCCGGCGCAGCGCTCGGCATCGTGCACGATGGCGTCGTAACCGTGCGCGGACTGGGCGTGACGAACATCGAAGATCCGTTGCCGGTGACGGCGCACACCGTTTTCCCTATTGCGTCGATTTCAAAGACGTTCGCCGCGACCGCGATGATGCGTCTCGTCGAGCAGGGGAAAGTCGACTTGCATGCGACCGTTCGCACATACCTGCCGGAGTTTCGCGTGCGTGACGAGTCCGCGAGTCGCAGCGTGACAGTGTGGAACCTGCTCACGCATACGGGCGGCTGGGAGGGTCAGGTGTCGGGTCCCGATCACGGGACCGAGACGCTGAAAGATTTCGTCGCATCGAGCACGGTCACCGATCTCATGCAGGTCGCGCCGCCCGGCGCGGCGTGGAGCTACAACAACGCGGGATTCAGCATCGCCGGACGCGTGATCGAAGTGGTGAACGGCACGTCGATCAATCGCGCGATGGAAGATCTCGTGTTTCGCCCGCTCGGCCTCGAGCACGCGGGCACAACTGCGGGCGATTTCATTGTGCAGCGATTCGCGGCCGGTCATCTCACGCGTGATGGCGTGCCGGCGCTGCAGCGACCGTTCGTTCCGTCGTCGAGCATCACGGCGGGCGGAATCGGGCTGTGCATCTCGGACATGATGACGTACGCGCGGTTTCACATGGGAGACGGCCGCGCGGCGAACGGTGAACAAGTGCTCACGCGCGCGTCACTCGAGGCGATGCGCACGCCGCAGATGCGCAAGCAGAGCACCGACGACGACATCGGCATCGCGTGGCATCTTCGGACGGTCGGTACGATTCGCACTGCATCGCACGGCGGCACGCTGGCCGGCCACAACCTGCTGCTGGAGATCGTGCCCGAGCGCAACTTCGCGATTTCGATTTTGACGAACTCGAACGTGGGATGGCGCGTGATTCAAGATGTCGAGCGCGAGGCGCTGCGCTCATATCTTGGCGCGACGTACGCGAAGAATCAGGCCATCGCGCACCGGGGCGTTGTCGAAACGCTTCCGTCGGCTGAGCCGCTTGCGACGCAGCCTGATCCGGCGCAGTACGTCGGATCTTATGCGAGACCGACGAACACCGTGATCGTTCGCGCGGAGGGCCGGAGGATTTTCGTGCAGGATCGGCGCAACGCGCCTGAGATGCCGATCGCGTTTTTCGGGCCGGACCGCGCCGTGGTCACGGGTGGAACCGAGCGTGGGCAGTCGATCGAATTCGTGCGAGACGCGAGTGGGCGCGTGATGTGGGTGCGTGTGATCGGGCGCGTAGCGGTGCGGACGCCGTAACTTCGAAGGCAAGATCGTTCAAATCGCTTCTGCCGGCGCGTTGTAGATTCAGCCTCTCTTCATCCATCGGCTCATGCGATCCTTCATACTCTGCGCAGCGGCGCTCGCGCTAGTTGCATCCCCGATCCAAGCGCAGCGCACCGTTCACGGAATCGTCTTCAACGACGCAAACGGCAACGGCGTCATGGATCCCGGCGAACGGCCTGTGCCCGGCGTCGTCGTCTCCAATCAGCGCGACGTCGTCACCACCGACGCCGCGGGCCGGTATCGTCTTGCCGCGGACGAGAACAGCATCGTTTTCATATCCGTGCCGACCGATTGGCAGTCCGTTGGCGCATTCTATCGGGTGGCGAACGCTGACTCGATCAGCTTCGGCCTTCGAGCTGCGCGGCAGCCGCGATCGTTCAAGTTCATTCACGCGTCGGACACGCACATCGACACGGCGCACCTCGACCGCGTGCGGCGATTCAAGGCGCTCGCCGACTCGATCAATCCTGCGTTCACACTCATTGCCGGCGATCTCATTTACGACTCGATGAGCCAGCAGGAGCCTCGCGCGCGCGGATTTTTCGAATTGTTTCTCGCCGAGATGAAATCGTTCGGCGGC
The DNA here is from genome assembly GCA_036003525.1 of Gemmatimonadaceae bacterium. GTDB lineage: Bacteria > Gemmatimonadota > Gemmatimonadetes > Gemmatimonadales > Gemmatimonadaceae > Fen-1231. The sequence continues at coordinate 5,633 of DASYSH010000259.1, forward strand.
CCATACTGGACGGTGCCCGGTAACCACGATCATTTCGGAATCATTCAGAGCCGGTCGCATGTTCCGGAAACGCATCCGCTCTACAACCGCGGCATGTACCGATTGTACTTCGGCCCGGAGTACTACTCGTTCAACTACGGCGGGGTGCACTTCATCGGATTCGACACCGTCCAGCCCGATGACTCGGCGTACTATGGCGGAGTCGATAGCCTGCAGCTCGCGTGGCTGAAGAAAGATGTTGCGGCGATTCCCGCGTCGATGCCGATCGTGACGTTCTCGCACATTCCGTTCGCATCGGGGCTGGAGTCGATGACCGGCTATCTCGAGATGGCGCTCGTTGCCAGCGTCGCACATCCGAAGTCGGGACCGACGTTCCGCCACATGGGTGCGAACACGCTCGAAACGCTCGATGCATTCAAGGGGCATCCGTTGCCGCTGATACTCGGCGGGCACATGCACGTCGCCGAGAAGCTCGCGTTTCAAACCGATCGCGGGCCGCTGAGATTCGAGACGAGCGCGGCAATCGTCGGGCCCAATGACTACGGACCCGTTGTGATGCCGTCAGGATTTTCGCTGTACGCGGTCAAGAACGGTGTGGTCGACGCGGGGACGTTCGTGCCGCTCACGATGCCGAATCGGTAACTTTATTTCTTGACCAAACCCAACTTCCCGGCACCGACTCCCATGCGTTCACTCCGCATCGCCGTCTCTCTGCTATTCGTCGGCTCCTCCATCACGCCGCTCGCCGCCCAGCAGAAGCCGGCGCCCGACGCCTCAGCCGCCGACTCAAACCGCTTCGCGAAGCTTGCGGGCGGGCTCGCCTTCCGCTCGATCGGCCCGGCTCTGACATCGGGCCGCATTGCCGACATCGCGGTCCATCCGCGCGACAAACACGTGTGGTACGTCGCAACCGCGGCGGGCGGCGTGTGGAAGTCCGTCAACGGCGGCACGAGCTTCAACCCGATTTTCGACGGCGAAGGCTCGTTCAGCATTGGCGCGATCACGATCGACACCAAGCGCCCCGAGACGATCTGGGTTGGCACCGGCGAAGGCAATGCGCAGCGCGTGGTCGCATACGGTGACGGCATCTACAGGTCGAACGACGGCGGACGCAGCTGGAAGAATCTCGGCCTCAAGGAGAGCGAGCACATCAGCCGCATCGTCGTGGATCCACGCAACTCGGATGTGGTGTACGTCGCCGCGCAGGGCCCGCTCTGGAGAAAAGGCGGCGATCGCGGGATCTACAAGACGGCCGATGCCGGCAAGACGTGGACGCGCATTCTTCAGGTCGACGACTGGACCGGCGCGAACGACATCCAGCTCGATCCGCGCGACCCCGACGTGCTTCTCGCAACCACATGGCAACGTGAGCGAAGCACCTGCTGCTTCGTCGCCGGCGGACCCGGCTCAGCCGTCTATCGCTCGACGGACGCGGGCAAGACGTGGAACAAGTCGCAGAGCGGATTTCCGTCGGAAGACATCGGCCGCATCGGACTCTCGGTCTCCCCTGCCGACCCTCGCGTGGTCTACGCGATCGTCGAAGCGGCGAACGGCAAGGGAGGATTCTTCCGCTCGCGCGACTTCGGCGCGAGCTGGGAAAGAATGAGTGAGCACCAGACGGGCGGAAATTATTACAATCGCATTTTTGCGGATCCGAAGCATGTGGACCGCATCTACTCCGCCGACGTCAACCTTCAGGTGAGCGAAGACGGCGGGAAGACGTTCCACCGTGTCGGTGAACTCCTCAAGCACGTCGACAATCACTCCGTCACGTTCGACCCGGACGACGAAGACCACTTGATCGTCGGCTGCGATGGCGGCGTGTACGAAACGTGGGATCGCGGCCAGAGCTGGCGCTTCATCGCGAACCTGCCGCTCTCGCAGTTCTACCGCGTCTTCGTCGACGATACGAAGCCGTTCTACCGCGTGTTCGGCGGCGCGCAAGACAACTTCTCCGTCGGCGGCCCGGCGCGGACGTACAATGCGAGCGGCATTCGCAACAGCGATTGGTTCATCACCAGCGGCGGCGATGGCTTCGGCTCCGTCGTGGATCCGAACGATCCGGATATCGTCTACGCGCAGTCGCAGTTCGGCGTGCTCTCGCGCTTCAACCTGCGCACCGGCGACGAGATGGGGATCCAGCCGACCGACGCGCTGAACGGACCGGGCTTCCGCTGGAATTGGGATTCGCCGCTGATTCCGAGCGCGCACGCGAACGGGCGCATCTACTTCGCGAACGATCGCGTGCTCCGCAGCGACGACCGCGGCAATACCTGGAAGGCGGTCAGTCCCGACCTTTCGCGCAACATCGATCGCACGTCGCTCCGCTTGATGGACCGTGTGTGGGGCGTCGACGCCGTGGGCCGCAATGTGTCCACGACGCTCTACGGCAACATGACCGCGCTCGTCGAGTCGCCGCTGAAAGAGACGATCCTCGCCACCGGCACCAACGATGGACGTGTGTCCGTCACCGAAGACGGCGGCACACGCTGGCGGTCGATCGACAAGTTCGCGACGGTGCCCGAGACGACGATGGTATCGTCCGTCCGACTCTCGCAGCATGACGCGAACACGCTCTACGCCACGTTCAACAACCACATGCGAGGCGACTTCAAGCCGTACGTGCTCAAGAGCACCGACCTCGGCCGCACGTGGGCGAGCATCAGCGGCAATCTTCCCGAGCGCGGCACGGTGTGGACGCTCGCCGAGGATTTCGTCGACCGCGATCTGCTCTTTGTGGGCACGGACTTCGGCGTGTACGTCACGCGCGACGGCGGCGCGCACTGGTCGAAACTCGGCAGCGGGCTTCCAACCATTCAGGTGCGCGACATCGCAATTCAAAAACGCGAGAGCGATCTCGTGCTCGGGACATTCGGGCGCGGGTTTTACGTGCTCGACGACTACAGTCCTCTGCGACACCTCACGCGCGAATCGATGGCCGCATCGGCGACGCTCTTTCCGGCACGCACGACCTACCAATACGTCGAGCGCGCGCCGCTCGGCTTTCCGAGCGGACTGACCTTTCAGGGCGCCGGACAATTCTTCGCCGCAAATCCACCGTACGGCGCGGTCATCACCTACGATCTTCACGACGGGCTCAAATCGCGCAAAGCACAACGCCAGGAAGCCGATGCCGCTGCGGAGAAAAAAGGCGGCGATGCCGCGTTCCCGACGTGGGACGCCCTCAAGGCGGAAGACCGCGAAGAGGAGCCGACGATCCTGCTCGAAGTGAGCGATTCGGCCGGGCATCCGGTGCGCCGGCTCATCGGACCTGCCAGTGCCGGAATGCATCGGGTCGCGTGGGACCTCAGATATCAAGCGACCGACCCGGTGAACAGCCCGCCCTACGCGCTGGACCCGAACTTCCCATTCTCAGCGCCGCCGCGCGCACCGTGGGCGCTGCCGGGCCGCTACACCGTGAAGATGTACTCGCGCGTTGATGGCGCCGTGCGACCACTCGCATCGCCGATCACCATTACCATCGTGAGCGCGGACGGAAACACACGCCTCGCATCGCGCAACGCGGCGACGCTCGCGACCGACCTTCGCAACGCGGAGCTGAAGCGTTCGGTGCTCGGCGCGTCGGCGCTCGTCGGCGAGACGATCGGAAATCTGAAGATGCTCAAGCGGGCCATCGACGAGACGCCGAACGCCGACAGCGCGCTGATCAGGCGCGTGCGCACCGTGGAGCAGAAACTGCTCGACATGCGCGAGTCGCTGTCAGGCGATCCAACACTCGCGATCCGCAACGAGCACACGCCGCCAAGTATGCTGGAGCGGCTCGGCAAGCTCAGCAGCGCGTGGTCGGGCACGATGGAGCCGGCGACGGCGTCGCAGCTCGCCCAGGTGGACATCGTGCGAGGCGAGTTCGGAAAGATTCTCGCGCAGCTGCAGAATCTCTACGAAAATGATTTCAAGGGTTTGCAGGCGGCGGCTGAGCGGGCCGGGGTGCCGTGGACGAGCGGGCGGATGCCGACGTTGCCGTACGTGCCGTAAAATTTTCGCGCGCACGATGCGCCCCGACCTGCATACAGATCGCCATTGAACTTCGATTGCGCGCCGAACGCTACGGAATATTCACGGTCACCGCCGGCATTGGCATCACGCTCGGCGCCAGCTGCGGCTGACCCAGCGCCTGGTACACCGCGGGAAGTGTCGTCGTGATGATCTTATTGATGGCGTCGACTGCCGTCACGAGATCCTGCCGCGCCTCGCGCGCCGTGCGCAGCGCGTTCTCTGTTGGGCGTGATGTTGATTGTAGAAGCTGACCCTTCACGCCGCTCAACTGGTTGAGAACCGGTGCAATGCCGCCGCGACCGCCGCCACCACCACCGCCGCGACCGGCTGGAGCTGCTTCACCCGGGACCGACACGGAGAACTGACGGCGCAGCGTCGCGAGCTCGCGATTCAGCGCATCGACCGAAGTCCGAATCGCCGGCGGTGCACTTTGCGCCTGGTTCACCAATGCCTGAACTGTGCGGCCACTCGCGCTCAGCGCAGCAATCTTTCCTGCCGCCATACCCGCGACACCCTCAAGCTGGTGGACTGCGAGTGAGAGATCGTGCCACAACTTTCTGTCCGCGTCGGTGATGATGCTGAGCGGATCGCCGTTCACGATCACCGACTTCGTTCCTGCGTCGCGACCGTCCACGGTCAGTGCAACGCGGTAGGTACCTGGAAGCACGAACGGTCCGCCGCCGCCGGCGCGGCCACCACCTGCGACTAGTGAGTCAGGCAACGGCTGGTGGCGCAAATCCCACTGAACGCGATTGACACCCGCGCTCATTTTGCCGGCGAACTCATCAGCGCCAAGCTCTCGCACGACGGCGCCGGACGCATCCGTGACGCGAGCCGAAATCGACTGCGCGGGCGCGCGGAGATAGTACGTGAGAGGCGCACCCGGCTCCGGGTTCTTCCCCCAGAAGCGCCGGTCGCCCGGGCTGCCGAACGGAGGACGGAACGAGCCGAGGTTGAATGACGTCGCCGGACGGATGTCGAACAGATACGCGGCGGACGCCATCGCGGTCGGCGCTTGCTGGAACGCGCTGATGTCGTCGAGGATCCAGATGCTGCGTCCGTGCGTCGCGAGGATCATGTCGTTGTCGCGCGGGTGCAGCGTGATCTCGTTGATGGGCACCGTCGGCAGATTCGCTTTCACGCGCATCCACTGCGCGCCTTTGTTGAGCGAAACGAACAAGCCGAACTCGGTGCCCACGTACAGCACATTCGGATTTTTCAGATCTTCGGTAATCGTGCGCACCGCCTGTCCGGCGGGGATGCCACTTGTAATCGCGCGCCACGTCGCGCCGAAGTCGGTGCTGATGTAGACGTACGGCGCGAAGTCGTTCGCGGCGTGGTTGTCGAAGGTGACGAACGCGGTGCCCTCGTCGTGCGACGAAAGCGCGACGCGCGAGACCGCAGCCAGCTTCGGCAACCCGGGGAATCGCGCGGTGACGTTGGTCCAGTTGGCCCCGTTGTCGCGCGACATGTACACCGTGCCGTCATCGGCGCCGGTGATGAACAGCCCCGCCTTCTTCTTCGACTCCGCGAAGCTCAGAATGCTGCCGTAGTCGGACACGCCGTCGTTGCGCGCGATGGTGATATCGCGTCCCATCACGCCCATGATCGGGATCGTGTCGCGGTTTACCTGCGCGGTGAGATCTGGACTGATGGTCTGCCATGTGTCACCGCGATCGGTGGACTTGAACACGCGGTTCGCCGCGACGTAGAGCGTGCTCGGATCGTGCGGTGAGAGCTGCATGGGTGTATCCCAGTACCAGCGATACGGCGCGGCTCCACGCGCCGGCACTGGTTTGATGTTTTTTCGCTCCTGCGAAATGACATCCACGCGCACCATGTTGCCGCCCTGCGATTCGCTGTAGATCGTGCGCGAGTTTGTTGGATCGGCGATTGTGACGAAGCCGTCGCCGGTGCCGACGTTCATCCAGTCGAAGTTGCCGATGCCGATGTCGGCGCGCACCGCGCTCGGCCCGTGCCACGAGTCGTTGTCCTGCAACCCGCCCATGACGTGATACGGCGTGTCCATGTCGAAGCCGACGTGATAGAACTGGCCGATGTCGATGTTGTCGATGATCTCCCACTTCTTCCCGCCGTCCCACGTAACGTTGACGCCGCCGTCGCATCCGGTGAGAACGTGTTTCGGGTTGGACGGATCGATCCACAGCGCGTGGTGGTCCGAGTGCGGCACAAAGTTTTGGAAGAATGTGCGCCCGCCGTCGTCGGAGACAAAGATCTCGACGCCAAGGACCCAGATGCGGTGGTCATCCGTGGGATCGATGCGCACCTGACTGAAATACATCGGCCGCGGATTGAAGTCGGTGATCTTGGACCAGTTCGAGCCGGCGTCATCGGTGCGGTACAATCCCGTCTCCGTGCCATGCTCGATCCGCGCATAGAGGACGTTGGGGTTCTTCCTATAGATGTCGAGTCCGATGCGCCCTTTGTCGCCAGCGGGGACACCTTTCGTGAGCTTCGTCCACGTGCGCCCCGCGTCCGAAGATTTCCAGATCGCGCTGCCCGGGCCGCCGCCGTTGAAGCCCCAGCCGGTGCGCCGCCGCTGATACGTTGCCGCGTACAGCACCTTGTTGTTCGAAGGATCCATCACGAGCTCGGTCGCGCCGGTGTTTTCGTCCACCTGCAAGACCGGAGTCCAGGTCACGCCACCATCAGTCGTTTTGTAGACGCCGCGTTCGCGATTCGGACCCCAGAGGCGGCCAAGCGCTGCGACATACACCACGTCGTGATCCACCGGGTCGACGACGATGCGCGCAATGTGATGGGACTCGGCGAGTCCCATGTTTTTCCAGCTATGGCCACCATCGGTCGACTTGAAGATGCCGCCACCCCACGAGCTGCTCTGGCGATTGTTGTTCTCACCGGAACCAACCCAGACCGTGTTCGCGTCGTCCTGCGCAATGGCCACGTCACCGATGGACACAACGTCCTGATCGTTGAAGACCGACTCCCACGTGGTGCCGTTGTTCATCGTCTTCCAGAGTCCGCCGGTGGCGGTGGCCACATAGAAGATCGACGGATTGGATTCGAGGACGGCGAAGTCGTCGATGCGCCCGCCCATTGTCGCCGGACCGATGTTGCGGAAGCGCAACTTGTCGAATGGAGAGGCGGCGCTCTGCGCTGAACCCTGCGCACCGAGGTTGGCCGTACCAATAGCGGGCACGGCGAGGGCGATCGCGGCGAGCAGCAGGGAGCAGACGTGGCGACGACTAGACATGACAGACCTCTGGATGCATCGATGAGTTCAGCCTTGTGCGGGTACGACCGTAACCGCTGTACCGTAGCATAGCACTTCCGTTACTCCCTGCATGAGCTCGTTCGCATCGTATCGCACGCCGACCACCGCGTTGGCTCCCGCGAGGTGCGCGTGGATGAGCATCGTGCCGAAGGCTTGTTGTCTGGTGCGTTCCGCGAGCTCGGTGAAGAGAGAAATGTTTCCGCCGAACACCGTTTGAAGTCCCGCGCCGAGGGTGCCCAGGACTGATCGCGAACGAACCACCACACCGCGCACAACGCCCTTGTTCTCGACGGTTCGAAATCCCGCGATTTCAAACGACGTGCTCGTCATTCGGTCGGGAATCTCCACCACCTGCGATTCGATGATCATGATGTGCTCGTTGGCCTGTGGGTATGAAAGTCGGTGTGCGTCTGGAACTGGTGCGCGACGGACAGGATCACGTCGTCGTTGAACAGATTGCCGGCAATCACGGCGCAGGTCGGCATTGCATTGTATATGGTCGGCGGTGGACGCAGCGTGTCGCCGCCGGCACCACCGGCGCGCCCCGCGCCTCCCCTACCAGCGGGTCCGCCACCGACCGCGTCGCCGACGCGCGGTTCGAATTTGTATTGCACAACCGCGCACGGATGTCCCGTCGTCGAGTGCAGGCCGACGTCCCACCCGCCGGCGTTTGGCAGATAGAGATCGTACGGCTCGAGAAATTTCTGCATCTCGACCATGTGCATGTGACGCCGCCGCTGTGACTGGATGAACTCGACCGCCGTCGCGCCAGGCTGCCCGGTGATGCCGGGCAATCCAACGAGCATCTGCAATTCGGGCGGCGCGGGCGTTGGCACAGCACGTCCCGCCGTGTCCGCCGCCGCGCCACCGCGACCGCCACGCCCGCCGCCTCTCGGAGTCGCGGCGGCAATTTTCTGTTCGATCGTCGCCACGTCGATCCCCAGTTCACGCGCTTTGAGCTGCACGAAGTAGTCGAAGAACGCCGTCGATTCGCCGCCGCCACCGACACCCGGCGCTGGCTGCGGCCTTGGCCCAATCGGGATCGGCTTCGCCCCGAGTTCGACGAGCTTGTCCACGAACTCCTTCGGCGCGTTCGCATCCACACCGATGCGCAGCGATGAGAGTTTAATATTGCGATCGAAGTGGAATGGCGCGCTGATCGTCGACGGATCTTTTTCATCGACGCCGTGCAGCGTATTGAAGACCATCGCGCAATCCTCGATGGTGCGGCAGATCGGGCCGACGCGATCGCGCGAATAGCCGAGCACCATTCCGCCGTGACGGCTCACGCGCCCGAATGTCGGGCGCAGCGCCGAGAGTCCGCATTCACGCGACGGCGACACGATGGAACCCGAAGTCTCTGTGCCGATCGCAAAGGCGACGCACCCGGCCGCTGTCGCCGACGACGGCCCGGCCGACGAACCGCTCGACCCGCGCCGAACGTCCCACGGGTTGTTCGTGCGGCCGCGGAACCAGACGTCGTTGTTCGCGAAGCGCCCGGTCGCAAGCTTGGCGAGCAAAACGGCACCAGCTTCGCGGAGCCGCACCACGATCTCGGCGTCTTCGTCGATGACCTGATGCTCGAATCGCTCATCGCCCCATGCGGTCGGATATCCCTTCACCGAGAAGAGATCCTTCACGCCGTACGGAATGCCGTGCAGCGGTCCGCGATATTTTCCCGCGGCGATCTCGGCGTCGGCGCGCGCCGCTTCCTCGCGCGCCTGCGATTCGAGAATCGTGACGGCGCAAAGCAGCGTCGGGTTGAACCGCTTGAGGCGCGTGAGGTAAATGTCCGTGAGCCGCGCGGATGTGATCTTGCGCGCCTTGAGAAGCGCGGACAGGCGGTGTGCGGGCAGGAACGCGATATCGTCGTCGTTCGACGGCACCGCGCCGCTCCATTTCTCAACAGAGTGCGGATTGCGATCGAACGCCTGTGCGCCGCGTTCCTTGCGCAGCTTTTCGAGAATGGCGCCAGTCCCACCGGGATAGACCTGGAACGACCACGAGATCGGCTCACCGAGCGGGATGATCGGCAGCGGCGCCTGCGGTACGGCTGCTGCAGCGCCGGCGGCACCGCGGCCTTGTGCCTTGAGCGCAGCGGGTGCGCCGAGCGCATTCGCCGCCGCCGCGACGAGTGATATGAAGAGGAAGTCGCGCCGATCGATGCCGGAGGATTCTTCGGCGCGCTCGGACACGTCCTCGAGTTCGGTTTGCGTTTGCTCAAGAATGTCGCGCGTGTCCATCGGTATCCTCGGGGCGGAAGGGTGGCGCGTTGCATGAACTTCGCAGTCGCGCGTCACCGTCGCCAGCTACCGCTCTGCGGGCACCGCGCCGGTGCTCAACACCGCGCCCACCACCACCACCGTCACCGCGCCAACAACGTTATGCCAGAGAAACGACACTTGCGGCGCCCACACGATCACCGATCCCACCGCGCTCATTCCCGCGATGAGCCCAATGAACGCCGCGTTCGCGCGAATGCGCGGCAGCATTGCGAGAATGAACACGCCGAGTATCGATCCGTAAAAGATCGAACCGAACCGGTTCACCACTTCGATCAGCGAGCCGAGCGACGCGGCGAACGTCGCCACGATGCATGCGAACAGTCCCCACGCGCCCGTCGCGGCGCGCGAGACGAACAGCAGCCGCGTATCATCGGCATCCGGACGAACCCAGCGCCGATAGTGATCGATCACGGTCGCGGTTGCGAGCGCGCTCAGCTCGCCCGCGACGGCCGACATCGCCGCGACGATCACGGCCGCGATGAACAGTCCCGTAAGACCGATCGGAAGTTCGGTGAGGACAAAGTGCGGGATGATGTAGTTCACATCTTTCGACGGCGTCCCGGAGATTTTTTCGGCGAGCGCGAGCGCCTCGCCATGAACCTGCGCAACGGCGGCGTCGCGAGCCCTGAGTGTTTCGCGCTGTGTGGCATCGGCGGTCGCAGGCGCGGCGGCCAGCTCCCGCGCGGCGGCCGCGCGCGCGTCGAAGAGCGCGTGATAGCGGCCGTCGAGCAGCTGAAACGCCGCGGGCTCCGCGCGCTTCACCAGTTTCTCCTGCGCCGGATTGAAATAGAGCGGCGGCGCGAGAAACAGGTAGTAGACGAACACGAGCACGCCGACGAGCAGCACGAGCGACTGGAGCGGGATCTTCCAGTATGCGCTGATGAGATGCGCGCTCCGCGCCTCGTCGACATTCTTTGCGCTCAAATAGCGCTGCACCTGGCTTTGATCGGTGCCGAAATACGAGAGCATCAGAAATGTGCCGCCGATGATGCCGGACCAGAACGTGTACGTCTCGTGCAGGTTGAATGAAAAATCAAAGACTCGCAACCTGCCGGTCGCTCCCGCGAGCCGCAGCGCGGAATCGGGACTCACCGGAAGCTTCACCAGCAGCACGATCACCACCGCGACGAGCGCCGTCACGACCATCACCATCTGCTTCACATCGGCCCACGTGACCGCCTGCACGCCGCCGATCATCGTGTAGATCACGGTCGGCACGCCGATGATCGCGACGGACGTGACCATGCTCCACCCGAACATCGCCGAGAACACCACGGCGGGCGCCGCGATGATCGTGCCGCACGAAAGGCCGCGCGAGAACAAAAAGAGCACGCTCGTGAGCGACCGCGTCTTCGCGTCGAAGCGGCGCTCGAGAAACTCGTACGCCGTATA
>DASYSH010000260.1:0-7362 GCA_036003525.1 Gemmatimonadaceae bacterium
CCATCGGTGTCGTACCGCCGATAGCGGTCCACGGCGTCGATGAAGAACAGCGAAAGCACTTTGATTCCGCGTGGCCTAAGGCGAAGCTCCTTGTCGAGATGCTCGCGAATCGTTCGACGGATCATCTGGCGCTGAACTGCCATTGGATCGACGTCACCCCAAGCGGCCCCCGGAATGAGCTCGAGTTCGCCACCCGGAACGCGCAGTTCCATCGATTCGATCCCGCGACCGACGCGAAGCTCGCCAATCCTGCAGTTCGCATAGAGGGATCTTCCGGTAACGCGCTCGAGGTCGTCGCCGTCGCGCACCGTGATCTCGTCCCGACGCACACCTGCGCCTCGCTTCACATCAACGATGACCTTCGCGGAAATGTCGTTGCGGCGGCTCGATACCGATATGAGACGAAGAAACGGTCGGTTGTGTGCATCGGTTACCGTCGCCGAGGCGACCTCGATCTGCTTCACGAGTTTCCACTCGTATGCATCGACGGCATCCAGTCGGTAAACCATGTGATGCCTGTCGGTATGCGTCGCTGAATACCGAATCGTGCATATAGGGTTCATCGCCGCGAGCGCGGCTTTGCCGGCGCCTCTCAGACCGCCGTCGACGCTCTGTGGTTCGTCCACGATGAGGATGGGATGCGTCGCGCTGATCAAATCCACCGGCCGCTCGTCGCCGGTCTTCTCGCTGTGCTTGTACAGATTGTTCACGTCTTTCTTGTTGATCGCCCCGACGGTGACAACCATGATCTGGATTCCGGAGCTGGCCGCGAAGTTGCGGACCTGGCCGAGCTTTGCCGAGTCATACAGGAAATACTCGCATGGCGTTCCGGCGTAGAGAGACCTGAAGTGGTCCTCTGTCATTTGAAGAGTCTTATAGACGCCCTCCTTGATTGCGATGGACGGCACGACGATCACGAACTTCGTGAAGCCGAATCGACGATTGAGTTCATACACGGTGCGCAGATAGACGTATGTCTTCCCCGTGCCCGTTTCCATTTCGACGGTGAAGTCGCCGGAATCGAGCGCGACCGAGGGCGGCAATCCGTTGCGAACCTGGACTGCACGCAGGTTCGCAAGCAACGCCGTATCCTCGATGGACAGCTTGTTGCCGACGCCGAGATCGGATTGAACGAGCCCGAGCGTGTGTTGCCTGCCATCGCCCGCATTTCCGACCGCGAACTCACTGCGGCTCACCTCCTGTCCGCTGAACAAATCGCAAACGGCATGGATTGCCTGGAGCTGGTAGTCCAGGTCAGCCTCGAAATGCAGTTTCACGTTCTAGAGGCTGCGCACATTTGGCAAACCGCGCTGCTGGAGAATCGCAGTCAGGTTGGATTTCGCGACATCGTCCGCAAATGCGGCGTCGCGGAAAACGCAAACTGTTTCGACTCCCGCACCGAAGCTCTGATGCCACTCGGCGATTCCGCCGGCGAGTGCTTCGGCGTCTTCTGCGCGGATCGACGAGGCGAGGCACACGATGAGCGCCCCGCCGCCGACGCTTTGCACAGCGAAACCTGCGATCGCTCGCTCATCGACTGGCACGCTGAGGTCGAGTCCGCGTTTGAGAATCAGCTCATACAAAAGATCGTCGTCAGTTCGATCATCGACGAGGTTATCGACGATATCGAGGATCGCTTGATCGAGATCCTCCGGTCTCGGCTGCCACGCCCTCACATTGCTCGATGCAAGGCGGAAGGCGCGAAAGCCGAGATCTCCCGTGAACGGTGGATTGCCGCGGCCGATCGCATACCCCGCGCGCCGCAGCCGTTCCATCGTGATCGCCGAGATCGTGCGATACTCACGATGGTCCGTTTTCTCGGGCAGCTGAACGAGTATAAAGCGCCGATTCCCACCGTCTTCGCGGTTGAGATTCCACACGGCATGTCCCGTCGTTCCGCTTCCCGCAAAAAAATCGAGCACGATGTCGTCATCACGTGAGCCGAGTGCGCAGAGCGCCTTTACCAGCGACACAGGCTTTGGGTACTCGAGCAGTTGCTCACCGAACAGGTCGCGCACTTCCTTCGTCGCCTCCTGATTGAGGCCGGCCGCGAGCGAAACCGTCTCGGCATCGTCTTCGCCATTCGAATCCCGAGCGCGTGTGCCGATCCAGGTCGACACGGGTTTCGTTTTCGCGTCTTCGCCTGCGGAGTCGAAGCGCGTCTTGAAGCGGGGCCTGGACATCTTGCCGGTGGGATTGTCGTCGGGCCAGATGATGTTCTGATTCTCGATCTGCGCCGTCATCGTGCGCGGCTCGAATCGCCATACGCGCTCCGTCGGCGGCAGGTATTCGACTCCGGTGCGCGGATTCGTGATCGCGTAGAATTGGTTCGGGCGCATTTCGCGGGTCATGCCGACAGTCAAGTCGGTGCTCGCGTACTTTCCGCGGTCATCGCTCAGACGGAAGTCGGCTGCATTGCGAGCGACGCCGTAAAGCCGGACGGCGCCGAGACTCTTCGCGTATGCTACCACGTATTCATGGTCGGGCGACACCGGATTATCACGCATGCCGGTGGCCATGCGGCGCCGACGAACGAACGTGGCAAGGAAATTCTCCTCGCCGAAGATTTCGTTGCACACCTGCCGCAGGTTCGCGAACTCGGCATCGTCGATGCTGATAAAAATGACGCCATCATCGCGCAACAAATTCCGCGCGACCTTGAGGCGCGGATAGATCATGTTCAGCCACGTCGTGTGGAACCGGCCTGCTGTTTCCGGGTTCGCCGATGTTTGCGAGTCGGCTCCCGTCTGGCCCGTAATGCGAAGGTAGTTCGCGACGTTATCGCTGAAGTCATCGGGATAGATAAAGTCGTTGCCGGTGTTATACGGCGGGTCGATGTAGATCATCTTGATCCGCGCGCTGTACGACTTCTGGAGAAGCTTGAGCACTTCGAGATTGTCGCCTTCGATGACCAGATTGCGCGTTGTGCCCCAGTCTATGCTTTCGTCTGGGGACGGCAGCAGTGTCGCGGCCGACGGTGTGAGTGCGATTTCACGGGCGCGGCGCTTCCCATGCCAGTTGAGGCCGAACTTTTCATCTCGATCTTCGACGGTCCCCCCGAGGAGTTGCTTCAAGACCTCGAAGTCGACTCGCTCACCCGTCCATGCCTCGGGAAAGAGGGCCATGCAGCGTGCGATGCTCTGCGCAACGAGGTCGCGCGATTCGGTCTCAGGATCGCGCGGTTCCAGCTTCTGCATGCAGGGGCGGCGGCTCGGTGAATGAGTGATTCCCTAAGATGGGGAATCTGATCGCGGCATGCATCATGCGCCATGCCTGCCGGTCGCCGCAAAAGCGCTGTCTATGATTCTGACTACCGCTACCTCATCGGCCGCGTCCGCGAAGCGCGCCTCGAGGCGGGGTTGACTCAATCGGAAGTCGCGGCGAAGCTCGGCCGCCCGCTCTCATTCGTGTCGAAATGCGAACTCGGTGAACGGCGGATCGATCCGATTGATCTACGAAAGTTTGCGGATCTCTACGACAAGCCGTTTGAGTATTTCGTGCCGCGGAAGCGCCCCCGCGGAAAGGCGAAGGGCGGCGACTAAACGATTCTGCTTGCGACATTTCGCCGTCGCGAGACAGAACGCTCGACCCTACTTTCCGTCCGACTCGTCGTGCGCGCATCGCGGTGCGTGTATGGTGGCACTTGTGTGTGCCGCCCGGCCCGGCTGGCGGAATTGGCAGACGCGAGAACCCGCGAAGTTCTTGGCCGAGAGGCCGTGCGGGTTCGAGTCCCGCGCCGGGTACGGACGAGTCTTAGCCGCCGAGTTGCAAAAAAATCAGGGCGCTAATAGAGTTCAATTCACTTCGCGGGTTCTCGCAACGGAGGGTCCGAGCATTCTTGCTCGGCCCTCCGTTTCGCGTTCAGACGCGAGCTGACGCGCGCCGTGTGTGCCAACGGCGGAGCGCGACCACGCACCCTGAACGTCAGTGGACGCGCGCCGTCACAAATCTATTGAAGTAATGCCCGGACCTAGTCCATTTGGGCGAGCGCGAAATCTTTCCGCGCCCACTACACTCGACAGTGATGACACATCCACTCCTGTCCGAGAAACACGAAGGGCCGCGGCACCTGGTGCTCGAGGCCCAGGATTCGGCGAGGGCCGCGTCGCTCCGGTACGTCACGGACGAACGGCGCGGAATCACGCGCGCGGGTGCGCTCGGAAAATTTCGTTACACGGACGCGCGCGGGCGGCGCGTGGCCGACAGGGCAACGCTTGCGCGCATCAAGGCGCTCGCCATTCCGCCCGCATGGACCGACGTGTGGATCTGCCCGCAGCCCAATGGCCATTTGCAGGCGACGGGGCGCGATGCGCGCGGACGAAAACAATACCGGTACCACGCGCGGTGGCGGCAGGCGCGCGACCAGACGAAGTATGAAAAGCTCGCGGTATTCGGGACGGCGCTGCCTCGGATTCGTACGCGCGTGCGGCGCGATCTCGCCGCGCCGGGACTGCCGCGCGAAAAAATACTCGCGATCATCGTCCGCCTGCTCGAGGCGACGCGCATTCGCGTGGGGAACGAGGAGTACGCGCGCGACAACGATTCGTTCGGCCTCACCACGCTGCGCACGCGGCACGTCGAGGTGAACGGCCGCACGATTCATTTTCATTTCCGCGGCAAGAGCGGAAAAGCGCACGAGATCAACCTGAACGACCGCCGGCTCGCGGCGCTCGTGAAAGAATGCCGCGATCTGCCGGGGCAGGAATTGTTCCAGTACGTCGACGACGCGGGACACCGGCGGTCGATCGACTCGAACGACGTGAACGACTATCTGCGCACGATCTCCGGAAAAGACTTTACCGCGAAAGAGTTCCGCACATGGGCTGGAACGATCCTCGCCGCGCAGGGGCTGACCGATCTCAAGCTGCCATCGTCGGCGACGGCCGCGCACGCGGGCGCCGTCGCGATGGTGAAGCGCGTTGCCGAAGCGCTCGGCAATACGCCCGCGGTATGCCGCAAATCGTACATCCACCCTGCGGTGCTGAAGGCGTACGAAGATCAGGCCACGCTCGACGACTGGTGCCGCGCGAGAGGCGCCGCGCGCGCCAAACGCGGGCTCTCGATCGAAGAGAGCGCGCTGCTCGGATTCTTGAAGGGGCAATCCGGCGCGAGCGAAAGCGCTTAGACGATTCCGAACGCGCGCACGGGGAAGGTTCCGAACCCCTTGACCTTCACCGGCACCGCAAAAAATTTCGCTCCGCGCTCGGGCAGTTCGCCGAGTCCGCACATGTGCTCGCAGACCGGAATTTCGCGCCCGAGCAATTCCGTGTGCACCGGACGCTCTCCGCTATCGGTGTCGTCGATGTTGTGTGAGTCGATGCCGACCATCACAGCGCCGTTGTCCGCGAGCCAGCGCGCCAGCTCGCCCGTGAGGAACGGATGGTTCTCGAGGTATTGATCGGTCCGCCAGTGCCGGTCCCAGTTCGTCTGCACGAGCACGGCCTTGCCGCGGATCTCGTCTCTCTTGAATGGCAGCGAGTCGATGGGGCGCTCTTTCGACGGCGCGATGCGCGCAACCAGACAATCGAGATTCGCGAGCGATTCGAGCGGAAGTCCCGCGAGATCCGTTCCGTCCGCGTAACGATGAAACGGGCTGTCGACATAGGTGCCCGTGTTCGCGACCATCTCGATCTTGCCGATCTGGAACTCGGTGCCCGCCGCGTACCGCTTCTTCGATTCCTCGCGGCTGAGATAATCGCAGATGATTGGGGCGGGGAGCCCTTTGTACGTGACCATGCCGTGCTCGACGGCATGACTGACATCGATCAACCGCCGCGCAGGCTCGCTCAAAAAATCAGCCGCCGATCGCGCGTTCGACCGCCGAGATCGCATCGATCGCGGCCGACGCACACTCGTGCACGAGCGCCGCGGCTTCGTCGGCGAGCCCTTTTCCTTTGTGCGGATCGCTCATCGATGACACGTTGATACGGACGTTGTACGCCGCGCCTTTGCACGCCGCCTCGGCGAGCAGCGCCGCGACGCCGGCGTCGCTCACGGCGTTCGAGTTTCCCTTTTGCGCGCAGGTTGCCGCGAGCTTCGCGACCGCAACGCACGCACGCGCCGTGTCGAGCGGAACTTCCGCGGCCTTCACGAGAGCCGATTGAATCGCCGCGTCACGCGCGGCGATCTGGTCCGGATTTTCCTTCGGCAGTTTGTACGCCGCGCTCACGAGCGCGTACGAATCGGAATCTTCTTTCACGAGCGATGACAGTCTCTTGCCGAGTGTGATCGCCTTCGTCGCGAGCTCTTTCATCTCCGCGTCCACCGCGACGTACTTCTTGCGGCCGACCGTGAGTCCCGCGACCATCTCGGTGAGCGCGGCGCCGAGCGCGCCCACATGCGCCGCAACTGAACCGCCCCCCGGCACAGGCGCGCTCGACGCGACGGATGCGACGAACGCGTCGAGTGAGATCGGGCCCGCCGTCGCCTCGCGAACTTTGTGCTCGAGCAGCATCTCGTTCGAGAAGCCCTTCAGCTGGATGTGATGCGCGGCGGTTGCGAAGAGCGCGGCTTGCGGCACGAGGCCGACGATCTCGCTCCATGTGGGACTCACCCCGCGCTTTTCCGCCTCCATTTTCACGGCATCGTATGCGCGCCAGATCGGCGTTGTATCGGTGTCGACGAGATTCATCGAGACCTGCGCCTGGCCGTCGACCTCGAGGCCGAGTCCCTTCACGGCGGGGAGGCCGCCGCCGGAAGCGCGGACGGCCTTCGCGACTTCTTTCGCGACGGCGAGATTCGACGCAGGTCCGAGATACACGTTGAACGCGACGAGAAACGGGCGCGCGCCGATGACCGTCGCACCCGCGGTCGCGTGGATTTTATTTGGCCCGAAATCCGGAACGCGGTCGGGATGCGCGCCGATTTCCTCGCGCGCCTTTTCGAATTCGCCGCGACGAATGTCCGCGAGATTCGTGCGGTCGGGACGCGTCGCGGCGCGCTCGTAAAGGAATACCGGAATCTTGAGTTCCGCGCCGACGCGTGCGCCGAGTTCCCTGGCGAGAGCGACGCAATCATCCATCGTCGCGCCTTCGAGAGGAATGAACGGGCAGACGTCGGTCGCACCGATGCGCGGATGCTCGCCGCTGTGGCCGGTGAGATCGATCAGCACGCTGGCTTTCGCGATCCCATTGAACGCCGCCTGCACGACGACTTCCGCTGGAGCCGCGAAGGTGACGACGGTGCGATTGTGGGAGGGGTCGGATGACACATCGAGCATCGCGACGCCGGCGACCGACGCGATGGCGTCGCGAATGGCGGCGATGACTTCCGGGCGGCGGCCTTCGGAGAAATTCGGAACGCATTCGATCATTTTCATAACGTCAGAATCTATATGGAACTGCCGCGCTCTGGCGCGTCCCC
>DASYSH010000261.1:0-2410 GCA_036003525.1 Gemmatimonadaceae bacterium
TCCGCGGCTGGGTGACGCATCTTCGCTCGTCCGGAAAAGTCGCGTTCATCGTGATGCGCGACGGTACGGGGATCTTGCAAACCGTGCTCGTGAAGAACGCGGTTGCGGCGGAAATCTGGGAACACTTCGCGAAACTCACGCAAGAGACGTCGCTGAGCGTCACGGGTGAAGTGCGGCCCGATGCGCGCGCGCCGGGCGGATTCGAGCTCGGGATCGCCGATCTGTCGATCATCGGCGAGAGCCCGCTCGATTATCCGATCCAGCCCAAAGAACACGGAATCGATTTTCTTCTCGACAATCGCACGTTCTGGCTGCGTTCGCCGCGGCAGGTCGCGATTGCGCGCATTCGCAGCGAACTCGAGCAGGCGACGCACGACTTTTTCTATCAGCGCGGATTTCTGCGCGTCGACACGCCGATCCTCACGGCGGCCATCGGCGAGCGCAGCGGACTTTTCTCCACCGAATATTTCGACGAAGGGAACGCGTATCTCGCACAGACGGGCCAGCTGTACGGGGAAGCCGCCGCGGCCGCGTTCGGAAAGATTTATACGTTCGGCCCGACGTTCCGCGCCGAGAAATCGAAGACGCGCCGGCATCTCACCGAATTCTGGATGATCGAGCCGGAAGTCGCGTTCAACGACACGCACGACAACATGAAGCTGCAGGAGGATTACATCACGTTCATGGTCGGGCGCGTGCTCGAGCGGCGCCAGGCGGAGCTCAAGGAAGTCGAGCGCGACGTGGCCAAGCTCGAATCCGTGAAGCCGCCGTTTCCGCGCATTGATTACACCGACGCGGTTGCGACGCTGCAGAAGAAAGGAAGCAAGGTCGTCTGGGGCGATGATCTCGGCGCGGAGGATGAGGCGCTGCTCGTCGAAGATTACGACCGGCCGATCTTCGTGATGAATTATCCGAAGGAGGCGAAGGCGTTCTATATGAAGGAAAATCCGGATGATCCGCGCACAGTGCTGTGCGATGACTGCCTCGCGCCGGAAGGTTACGGCGAGATCATCGGCGGTTCGCAGCGCGAAGACAATTACGACAAGATCCTGCATCGTCTGCGCGAGGAAAAACTTCCGGAGGCCGCGTACGACTGGTATCTCGCACTGCGGAAATACGGAACCTTCCCGCACTCGGGATTCGGGCTCGGCCTCGAACGCACGGTCGCGTGGATCGTCGGCGCGCAGCACATTCGCGAGTGCATCGCGTTCCCGCGGATGATGCATCGTTTGAGGCCGTAACGACAACCTCGGAACCGCGGAGAAAACCAGAAAAAGAGCGGAAGCTCGCGGATAAAACTTTGGGGGAACTGCGCTCGAATGGAGAGCGCAGTTCCCCCAAAAAGTTTTCTCCGGTATTTGTCCGTCCTATTCCGGTTTTCTCCGCGGTTTCGGGGTTGCCTTTACCTCGTCCCAGAGCGAATCCAGTTTTTCGAGGCCCGCTGTCCTCACATCGATCCCGCGCTCGGCGGCGAGCGCTTCGACGGCTTCAAAGCGCGACTGGAATTTCGCGTTTGCTTTGTCGAGTGCCAGCGACGGATGCACTCCGGCCTTGCGGCAGAGATTCACGACCGAAAAAAGAAGGTCGCCGAGTTCGTTCTCGAGCCGCTCGTGGCGCGGATCGCCTGACGGAACGCCGTGGGTGTCGAACTCCGCGCCGTTCGCGCTGATCTCCGCTTCGACTTCAACGAGTTCCTCGCGAACTTTCTCGATCGGTCCCTTCACGTCCGGCCAATCGAATCCCACGCCGGCCGCGCGCTCCTGCAGCCGGTGCGCGCGGTGAAGGGAAGGCAGCCCCTGCGGAAGCCCCTCCGCGAGTGACCGGCGGGTTTTCGATTTCATCTGCTCCCACGGTTCCCGCTGCGCCGTCTGCTGTCCGCCGTCTGCCGTCCCATAAAGCCATGGATGGCGTTTTGTCATCTTGGCCACGAGCGACCCAGCGACGTGCCCCGCATCGAACGCGCCCCGCTCCTCCGCGATCAGCGCATGGAAAAGCACCTGCAGCAGCACGTCGCCGAGTTCGCTGCGCATTGCCGCGTCGTCACGCGACCGGATCGCGTCATCCAGCTCGTGCATCTCTTCGTTGAGATACGGCCGCAGCGAATCGTGCGTCTGCGCGCGATCCCACGCGTCGCGGGCGCGCAGGTCGCGCATGATCGCAAGCGCCTCGTCGAGCGTGGCGCGTGAAGTGATGTCTCTCATTTAGAGTCTAAGGTCTTGAGTCTGAAAACGCCGTTCGCTGTGGCCGTTTTGTCTTGCATCGCTCCTCTGCGCCGTCTAGCTTCTTCACTCTCGGAATGACGACCAAATCTACCGCTTTTCCTGACGGCACCACCACGCGCGCCTGGGTCGACATCGATCTCGGCGCGCTGCTGCGCAATGGGCAGGCGCTGGCGAAGCATGCGCGCGTC
>DASYSH010000262.1:0-3537 GCA_036003525.1 Gemmatimonadaceae bacterium
AGCCCGGCGCCGGGCTCGCCGGACTCACGCAGCGCGGCGGCAAGGAACTCTCGTTCAACAATCTGCTCGATCTCGAAGGTGCGCTGCTCGCGACCGGCCAGTTCGCGAATGAGACGGCGTGCGCGATCGTGAAGCACACCACGCCGTGCGGACTCGCGACGGGTGCGACCGCGGTCGAGGCGTACCGCAAGGCGCTCGCGTGCGATCCGATGAGCGCATTCGGATCAGTCATCGCGTTCACGGTGCCGGTCGATGAAGAGGCGGCGACCGCGGTGGCGGCGCTGTTCGTCGAGTGCGTCGTCGCGCCGTCGTTCAGCGAAGACGCGCTGCGCGTGCTCGGCGAAAAGAAGAATCTTCGCGTGCTCGAGGGCGAGGCGCGCGAACGGCCCGGCGCGCTCGATTTCAAGCGCGTTCGCGGCGGGCTGCTCGTGCAGGAGGGCGCGACCGCGCAGCTCGACGAGACGAACTGGCAGGTGGTGTCGGCGCGGCAGCCGACGGCGCAAGAGCGGTCCGATCTCCTGTTCGCGTGGCGTACGGTGGCGAGCGTAAAATCGAATGCGATCGTGCTCACGCGCGACGGCGCAACGATCGGAATCGGCGCCGGCCAGATGTCGCGCGTCGACGCCGCGTTTGTGGCGGTGCACAAGGCGACGGCCGCCGGGCATGATACGGCAGGCGCGACACTCGGATCGGACGCGTACTTTCCCTTCCGCGACGGCGTGGATCAGGCTGCGGCCGCGGGTGTACGAGCGATCGTTCAGCCGGGCGGCTCCGTGAGGGATCCGGAGGTCATCGCCGCCGCGAACGAGCACGGGATGACAATGATTTTCACGGGAAGGCGCACATTCCGTCACTAGGCGTTGGCGGTCCAGAGTCTACGGTCTTGAGTCTTGAGTCTAGAGTCTGAAAACGCCGTTTGCGGCTCGGAGCCGACAACTGCAAACCGCGGGTTTTTCAGACTCTGGACGTTAGACGCCAGATCCCAGACTCCACCTCAAACGCTTCCCTGTCCGCCCTCCCTCCGCGACATTTGAGCATGGCCAAGTCCACCAGCACTCCCGAACTCGATTACCGCCCTTCGTACCTCGCCGCCGGCATCGCGGCGGGGCTCGTTTTTGTGCTCTACCTCATCACACTTTCGCCGGAAACGGCGATGTGGGACACGAGCGAGTACATCGCGGCGGCATACACACTCGGCATTCCGCATCCGCCGGGCAATCCGATGTTCGTCCTGCTCGGGCGCGTGTTCACGCTGCTTCCGATCGCGCCGAACGTCGCGATGCGCGTGAATATTCTCGCGGCGCTTTCGAGCGCGGTCGCGGCGGGAATGTGGTTCCTGATCACGGAGCGCGTGCTCGTGGGCTGGTTCAACGAGCGCTGGCAGCGCGTGACCGGCGGTGCGTTGGCCGCGTTGATCGGATCGACAGCGTTCACCGTGTGGGCCCAGTCGGTGGTCAATGAAAAGGTGTACACGGTTTCGCTCTGCGGACTCGCGATCGCGTCGTGGCTGATCGTCCGCTGGTGCGACGAACCCGATGGTCCGAAGGCCGACAAGACCATCGTCCTCGTCGCGTATCTCATCGGGCTCGGGTACGGAATCCATATGGCGGGCCTGCTCGTCGCGCCTGCGGTCGTGCTTGCCATTTTGATCCGCCGTCCGCGAACGATCACACGCTGGAAACTGATGCTCGCATGTGCGGGCGCGCTGATCCTCGGCGGGTCGCCATTCGCCACACAGCCGATCCGCGCGGCGCATTTTCCGGCGGTCAACGAGGGCGAGCCAACCGGCTGCCGAACCGAACTGCACTTGTCCTGCACGTTCTCCGGCGGGACCGTCACCGCGTTCATGTACAATTTCAATCGCGGACAATACGGCAAGCCGGAAATCACGGAGCGGCAGGCGCCGCTTGGCGCGCAGATCGGAATGTGGTGGCTCTACTTCAAGTGGCAGTGGTTCCGCGATGCGCACGGCCGCAATGCCGGAATGCAGGGCATGCTCGCATCCGTCTTCCTCGTGCTCGGAATGATCGGCGGCTGGGTGCATTGGCGGCGGGATCCGCGAAGTTTTGCGTTCTTCGGGCCGCTGATGCTGACGCTCACGTTCCTGCTGATCTACTATCTCAATTTCAAGTACGGCGCGTCGCAGGATCCCGAGCTCGCGGACACGGTCCAACGAGAGGTTCGCGATCGAGATTATTTCTTCCTCTGGAGCTTCTCGGCGTGGAGCGTCTGGGCCGCGCTTGGCCTCACGTATTTGTGGGAATCGCTGGGCGCAGTCGTCGGCCACGAGACGCAGAAAATTGGCAATGACCTCGTCGAACTGCCGACGAAGCGCAGCTGGATTCTGACGTCGCCGATTCTGTTGCTCGCGATCGTTCCGCTCTTCGCAAACTGGAATTCGGCGTCGCGCGCGGGTCAGACCGATACCGCCGACTTCGCGATCGACATGCTCAACTCGGTCGAGCCATACGGCGTGCTCGTGACCGTCGGCGACAACGACACGTTCCCGCTCTGGTACGCGCAGGAAGTGCTCGGCGTGCGCAAAGACGTGATCGTCGCGAACACGTCGCTGATGAACACCGACTGGTACATGCGGCAGATGATCCGTCGCCCTGCGTACGATTACGACGCGGCAAAAGGACCGGCGGCGTATCGCAATGGAACGTGGGTGAAGCCGGTCGGTCCGCCCGTAAAAATGACTTTCGAGCAGGCCGATTCAATTCCGATCGGCACCGATCTCACGCAGCCGCAGCTCTTCGTGAAGGACCACATCCGCGCCGTAATTCCGCCGCATTTTCTGGCGCGCGCCGATTGGTTCGTTCTCGAAATGATTCACGACGGCACGCGGCCGATTTACTTGAGCCGCACCTCCGGCAACTACGCGACCGAACTCGGCATCACCGGCTACATGCTCACGCAGGGACTCGCGCGAAAGCTGATGCCGGACTCGGTTCGCGCGGGCAAGGATACCGTCGCAGTTCCGGGTGAAGGAATGGTCGACGTTCCGCGCACCACAGAGCTCTGGAAAGAGTTTCGCGCGCCCGCGGCGTTGATCAAGAAGAACGATTGGGTCGATCGTCCTTCCGTCGGAATTCCGTATCTGTATGTCTCGACAGGCGTGCTGCTCTACGAGGCGAAACAGGAGCAAGGGAAAATGAAGGAGGCGACCGACATTCTCGCGGAAGCGAAGAAGATCGCGAACGCCACTCAGCTCCAGGATTTCTTCGGACCGGAGACGCAGCCGGCGCCGCCACCGTTGCCATCGGGCGACTCGGCCAAGAAAACTTCGGTTCCGTTGAAGAAGGCAGCGCCGAAGAAATAGACCGGCGACCGAAAGTCCCCGGCTACGCCTCGCCGGCGAGCGACTTGAGCCACGGCTTGGCCGCGGCGAACTCGCGCTGGACGGCTTGAACGCCTTCCAGCGCGAGTTCCGTTTTATCGGCTTTGCCGGCCGCCTCGGTCACGGCGCACGCTTCGCCCAGATCGAGCGCGCCGAGCTGGCGGGCGCTCGACTTGAGCGAGTGGGCGATGTTGGCG
>DASYSH010000263.1:0-3420 GCA_036003525.1 Gemmatimonadaceae bacterium
GCGGGCGAGACCGTCGCGCTGGTCGGCGAATCGGGATGCGGCAAGACATCGGTCGCATACGCACTGATGCGCGTGATGGCGCCGGGCGCGCGGATCGATGCATCCAGCCGGATTGAATTCGACGGCGCGGACCTGCTCGCGCTCGATGAACGCGCGATGCGCGACCTGCGCGGCCGGAAAATCGCGATGATTTTTCAGGAGCCCGCGTCGGCGCTGAATCCGGTGATGAAGGTCGGAGCGCAGGTCGCGGAAGTCGCGCTCCTCCACGGCGAGAAATCAAAGGGCGCGGCGTGGAGCCGCGCGGTCGCGATGCTCGACCGCACCGGCATCGCCGACGCGCCGCGCCGCGCACATCTGTATCCCCATGAACTTTCGGGCGGAATGCGCCAGCGCGTCCTTATCGCGATGGCGCTCATGATGACTCCCGCGCTGATCATCGCGGATGAGCCGACGTCGGCTCTCGACGTCACCGTGCAGGCGCAGATTCTCGATCTGCTCCGCGACCTGCAGCGCGAAACAGGAATGGCCGTGCTGCTCATCACACACGATTTCGGCGTGGTCGCCGAACTTTGTTCGCGCGCGATGGTCATGCGCGCGGGAAAAATCGTCGAAGATGCGCCGGTGGACGAAATTTTTCATTCACCGAAGCATGAGTATACCGCAGAGCTTCTGCGTGCGGTCCCGCGCCTGAGCGCAGACCGATGATGGAAAACCGGCCGAAGTCCGAAGACCGGGGTCCGCAGGCATTCGTCTCGGTCAGTCATCTTTCGCACGAATATCCCGCGCACCGTTCGCTTTTCGGCGCCGTGGAAGAATCGGCGCGCGCCGTGGACGACGTGAGTTTCGACATCGCCCGCGGCGAAACCCTCGCGCTCGTCGGCGAATCGGGGAGCGGCAAGACCACCACCGGCCGCGCGATCCTCCGCCTGATCGAACCGACGTCGGGCAGCGTCACGTTCGACGGCACCAACGTCCTCGCGCTCGCGCGCGAGCCGCTGCGCAAACTGCGGCGCAGAATGCAAATCGTCTTTCAGGATCCGAACACATCGCTCGATCCGCGCATGCGCATCGGGCACACGGTGCGCGAAGGGATCGAGGCGCATCACATCGCCGAAGGTTCGGACGCCGACGCGCGCGTCGCTCGCGCGCTCGAAGAAGTCGGCTTGCGCGCGAGCGACGCCGTGAAACTGCCGCACGAGTTTTCCGGCGGCCAGCGGCAACGGATCGCGATCGCGCGCGCGCTCGCGGTGGAACCCGAGTTCGTCGTGCTCGACGAGGCCGTCTCCGCGCTCGATGTCACCGTGCAGGCGCAGGTTCTCGCGCTGCTCATGCAGCTGCAGCGCGACCGCGGGCTCACCTATTTGTTCATTGCGCACAATCTCGCCGTCGTCGAACGAATCGCGACGCGCGTTGCGGTGATGTACCTTGGCCGGGTGGTGGAGTTGGCGGACGCGGCGACTTTATATGCTGCGCCGCAGCACGGATACACGAAAGCATTGCTCTCCGCAGTTCCGGTGCCAGACCCTCGGATACGCAAGCAACGTTTGACATGGGACGGAACATGACCGCGATGTCGCCGCCGGCCGATCACTCGAAAGTTTTTGCCGACCGCTCGCTCTTCGGCCATCCGAAGGGACTTGGCCTGCTTTTTCTCACGGAGATGTGGGAACGCTTCTCGTATTACGGGATGCGCGCGCTGCTCGTGCTGTATCTCGTCAACGCGCAGCACTGGACCGCGGCGCGCGCGGCGACGCTGTACGGCAACTACACGATGCTCGTGTTCCTCACGCCGCTCGTGGGCGGATATCTCGCCGATCGCCTGATCGGCACGCGGCGCTCGCTCGTCATCGGCGGCAGCATCATCGCCGCGGGTCATTTCACCCTCGCGCTGCAGGGTGAGACCGCGTTCTACATCGGACTCGGGCTCATCATCATCGGCACCGGATTCTTCAAAGCGAATGTCTCGACGCAGGTCGGCCAGATCTACGCCGATGGCGACGCGCGCCGCGATGCGGGCTTCACGATTTTCTACATGGGCATCAACACCGGCGCGTTTCTCGGCCCGATTGTCTGCGGCTATCTCGCCGAGAGTCCGGACTGGGGATGGCACTACGGGTTCGCCGCGGCCGGCGTCGGCATGGTGCTCGGCCTCATCACCTACGTGTGGGGACGCGAGCGATACCTGCCGGGCATCGGCATGCCGCCGGTTGACGCGACCGCGAAGACGAGCATCGCCGATGGGATTCCGGCGTCGAATCCGATGCACGCGATCGGCGGCGCGGTCGTCGGTGGCGTGATCGGATTCTTGGGCGGCGGCTGGCTCGGCCTCGCTATGGGCGCCGTCATCGGCGCGGCGCTCGCGATCGCGATCCTCGGTTCCCACGGCGATGAACGCCGGCGCGTCTTCGCAATTTTCATCGTCGCATTTTTCGTCGTGTTCTTCTGGGCGGCGTACGAACAGGCGGGCAGTTCGATGAACCTGTTCGCCGACCGCAACACCGATCTCACGCTCGGCGGACTGGTATCGAAACCGATTCCCGCGAGCTGGTTCCAGTCGGTGAATCCCGCATACATCCTGATTTTCTCGCCGGTGTTTGCGTGGATCTGGACGTCGCTTGGCAAGCGCGGCATGGAACCATCGACGGCGATGAAGATGGTGATCGGACTCTTTTTGCTCGGCACCGGATTTCTGTTCATGGTCGTCGGCGCGAAGGGCGCCGATGCAGGAAATCGCGTGAGCTGGATGTGGCTGTGCTCGGCGTATTTCTTCCACACCATGGGCGAACTCTGTCTCTCGCCAATCGGACTTTCATACGTGACGAAAGTTTCGCCCGTGCGGTTCGCTTCGCTGATGATGGGCGTCTGGTTCCTGTCGAACGCCGCGGCGAACAAACTCGCGGGCACGATTGCCGCGATGGTCGAAAAGATTCCTACGCTCACGCAGTTCTACACGATTTTCGTGATCTCGTCGTTCAGCGCGGCGTTCCTGATGCTGCTGTGCGTTCCACTGCTCAAGAGGCTGACGTCGACGGTGAAGGCCTAAACAACGACAAACTGCTTTGTCGCGGATTACGCGGATAAATACCTGCAGGATTGTACAACCGGATAAAACATCTGCAAAAACAATTGGGGGAACTACTCTCGGTTCAGAGAGAGCAGTTCCCCCATTTTTTTACTGTTGCTTGATCAGGCAGTACAATCCAGCGGAAGTTGATCCGTGAAATCCGCGGCAGAGCAGTTGCAGTTGCCGCTACTGCCCCATTTTTTTCTTGAGCTCCGCGAGCTTCGCCTCAGCATCAGCATCGGCCGCGCTGCGTTTGTGAGCGCGTGCGAGGCTGCTGAATTCGTCGTTCAGCTTTGAATCATTGGGCAACCCGAGCTCTTCGTCGCTGATTTCGCCGCGGCGGGGAGCGGTCGGAT
>DASYSH010000264.1:0-3316 GCA_036003525.1 Gemmatimonadaceae bacterium
AAAAACGAGTACCTCGTGTACACCGCGCACTGGGATCACCTCGGCAGGGACACGACGCTCAAAGGCGATCAGATCTACAACGGCGCGATGGACAACGCGTCGGGAAGCGCGGCGGTGCTCGACATCGCGAAGGCGTTCACGAAGCTTCCGGTGCGTCCCAGGCGCTCGATCCTGTTCGTCGCGGTGACCGCCGAGGAAAAAGGTTTGATCGGCTCAAAATTTTACGCCACGCATCCGTTGTACCCGCTCGAAAGGACCGTCGCAAACATCAACGTCGACGGCATCAACCAGTGGGGAAAGACGAGCGACTTCACAGTGATCGGGCTGGGAAATTCGACGCTCGACGATGATCTGATCGCCGTGCTCAAGTCACAGGGCCGCACCGTGCGACCCGACGCGGAACCGGAGAAGGGATTCTATTACCGCTCCGATCATTTCGAGTTCGCGAAACAGGGCGTTCCCGCGCTCGATACGGATTCAGGAATCGAATACGTCGGACAGCCGCCTGAATATGGCATGAAAAAACGCGACGAGTACACCAACAGGGACTACCACAACGTCAGCGACGAAGTGAAGCCCGACTGGGATTTGAGCGGCGGTGTGCAGGACATGCAGACGCTGTTCAAAGTCGGCTACGCCGTCTCGAACGCCGATGACATTCCTCGTTGGAAGCCGGGGAACGAGTTCAAGGCGAAGCGCGATTCCTCGACGATGAAGCCGTAACGATGCGGAGATCGCGTCGCGTCACGGCCGTTGCATGCGCCGCCGCTGTGTTCGCGGCGAGTACTGCAGCGGCGCAGCAAAACTCGCGCGCCGTTTTTCTATCGCAGGTTGATTCGCTCGCGAGAGACGCGCTGAAAACGCTTGGCGCTTCGAGTGTCAGCGTCGCCGTCGCTCAGGGGAGCGACGCGATCGTCGCTCGCGCGTACGGGGTTGCCGATCGCGAAAACAAGATCCCGGCCGACGCGAACACCGTGTATGAAATCGGCTCGCTCACCAAGCAGTTCACGGCGGCGGCGATCATGCGTCTCGAGGCGGCGGGCAAGCTCGGAGTCGACGACGACATCTCGCGCTACGTGCCGGGCTTTCCGCTGCAAGGGCATCGCGTTTCGATCCGGAACCTGCTGAACCACACGTCGGGCATCCATAACTACACGGCGAAACCCGGGTGGCGCGCGCACTGGAAGGAAGACCTCTCCCCCGACAGCATCATCGGATTCGTCGCGCGAGATACCTTCGACTTCGCTCCTGGAACGGCGCAGCGCTACTCCAACACGGGCTACGTGCTGCTCGGAATGATCATCGAACGAGCCTCGGGACGCTCGTACGCGGAATATTTGGAGAGCGAGTTCTTCAAGCCGCTCGGACTCAGCCGGACGCACTACTGCACGCAACATTCGGCCGATCCCGGCATCGCAAAGGGCTACAGCGACAAGAATGGCGCGCTCGTCCCGGCGGAATATCTGAGCATGACGCATCCCTTCGCCGCCGGCGCCATCTGCTCAACGCCGCGCGATATCGCAAAGTGGGAGGTTGCATTCCACCAGGGCGGCGTGCTGAGCCCGTCCGCCTACAAACGCATGACCGCGGCGACGACGCTGGGCAGCGGCCGCATCGTGAATTATGGCTTCGGACTTTCGCTCATCACGCTGGATGTCGAGAAACTCGGATCGTTCCGGACGATCGGTCACAATGGCGGCATAAACGGATTCCTGTCCGAGCAGATCTATGTGCCATCCGACTCGCTGGCCGTGGTCGTCCTCACCAATTCCGATGTCAAGCCGCCTGACGGGCTCGCGGTCGACATTGTGACGGCTGCACTCAAGTGGCGCCACAAGCAATAGCATCACGGCTTTTATGCCGGATCACGGCTGAACGCGCGCACCGCGTTTCATCAAGGCCTCGATCTCGTTCATCTCGCGCGGTGCGGTGCTGATCCGCTCCAGTCCCTTGTCCGTGATCATGTAATCATCCTCGACGCGCACCCCGGTGTTCTCATACTTGAGCACCGCGGCGCGCACCTTGGCAATGAACGCGCGATTCTTCGGCGTATCGGGGAGTACGTCGAGCGCATGCGTGGTGATGTAAATCCCGGGCTCGATCGTGAACGCGTCGCCCACCTTATATGTGCCGTCGCCGTACGACGCCTGCACGAGATCGTGCACGGCGAGACCGAGCCCGTGCGAAATCCCGTGGATCATCCAGAGGTTCGACTGCTTGCACTGCGAGGGCTGTGCATTGCAGTCGACCTGCCAGGGCGGATCGAAGCTCGCCTCCGTGCTTTCGATAAGACCGAGCTTCGCGAGTCCCGCCGCGCGAACCGCAACGGAAGAATCCTGCGCGACGCGCGGTGACATTCCCGGCTTTGAATTCCGCTCGGCGACATCCTGCGCGTCGCGAACGAGCTGATAGATCTGCCGCTGCTCGCGCGTGTAGACGCCACTCACCGGAATCGTGCGCGTGATATCCGCCGCGTATCCGTGATACTCGCCCGCCGCATCCATCACGACGAGATCGCCCGGCTTCACCGGATCGGTGTCCTTCATGTAGTGGAGCTGCGTGCCGTTCGCACCCGATCCGACGATCGATCCATACGCGACGCGCTCCGCGCCGAGTTTGGTGAACGTGTATTCGAGCGCGGCGCGCAGTTCGTACTCGTGCGACGTGTTCGCGGTGAGCATCGCGGCGCGATGCCCTTCCGAGCTCAACTCCGCGGCCTTCCGCAGCAGCGCAAGTTCGCCCGGCGATTTGCGCGCACGCAGTTGATCGACGACGGGCATCGCGTTGCGGACGATCACGCCGGCGTGCTTCGCCGCGAATGCGCGCATGAACACCTGTCCGCGCGTGAGTGAATCCGCGCGCGCGAAATCTGCGTCTTCAAAATCGCCGATCGAATAAAACGGCAGCCCCGCACCCGCGAGCGAATCGAGCACCGCCGCCAGGGACGAATACGGCCGGCCGCGAATTCCATACTTCGGCATCGTCATCGACGAATCCGCGCGCCGGCCGTAATAAAAAGCCGTTCGCGCGTTAATCGGCGAAACGAACAGCATGCTCTCGCCGCGCTTGTGCCGCGCGATCATCACGTACGCGGCATCGGGCTCGTCGAAGTTCGTGAGGTAGTGAAACGCCGGGAGCTGAAAAAATGTCCCGAAGTCCTGCACCAGCGTGCGTCCGCCGAACGCCACGACGACGCCGCTGTCTATGCGCGCCGCGAGCGAATCGCGCCGTGCCGCGAATTCGGCGGCAGGGATCTGCGCCTGCAGCGCGCCGCCGACGGCCAGACTGAGCGCGAACAGGACGGCGGTGCGTGACG
>DASYSH010000265.1:0-4450 GCA_036003525.1 Gemmatimonadaceae bacterium
AGCTCGTAGTGTCCTTCCTTCATCAATGCGAGCGCGAGGAGCCGCGTCGCCATGAAATTGTACGTCGGGCTGCCGATCGCGCCCGCCTGACGCTCGAGAAGCGGGATTGCCTCCGCGTATCGCTCTTCTCTTGAAAGCAGCGCGGCATACTGCAGACATCCTGATTGACACGACGTATCCATCGCGAGCGCCCGCACGAACGCAGACTCCGCCGCCGGAAGCTGCGGCGGCTCCGACGTGAACAGCGCGAGACCGAGTTGTTCGAACGCGCGCGAATTCTCCGGAACCGTTCGTGTTGCGCTGCGCCAGAGTCCGACGGGATCGTTGTACGCGTAGCTCCTGGCCGCGGTGGTAACGGCCAGCGCGATCGCGATCGGCGCGACGAGCCATTGCGGCGAAACGCGCGGCGCGTACTTCCGCCGCAGCCATTCCACACCGACGGTCAACAAAATGAGAACCGGCACAACTGCGAGATATGTGCGCCGCTCTGCGGCGATCTCCAGCGCCTGCGGCACGAAGCTCGACGATGGCGCGAGCACTATGAAAAACATGCTGCCGAGAAACGCGAGCCATCCGAGGCGCGCGACACGCGTCCACGCGTAAACGGTTCCGGCGCCCATCGCGGCCAGCAGAATGAATCCCGGCACGCCGCGCGCGTCGTGGATCGGACGGAATCCGTAGTCGAGCGTGAGGCCGCTCGGCCAAAGCGTCAGCTGCAGATAGTGCGCGATCGCCCAGCACTGCGTGTAGAGATACGCGATCGGCGTCATCGTGACGCCAAGCAGCGACGTATCGCCGCGCGCGCCGATCTGCATCGCGGTGAAGGTCCCGATCGCGATCACCCATAGCACGACGTACAACCAGCCGCGGCCGTGACCCGGTTTGAGCAGCGCTTTCCACGAGTGCAACCGGAACGCGCGGTCGTACAGCATGACGAGCAGGGGCGCAGTGAACACGATTTCCTTGCTCATCATTCCGAGCACGCACGCAACCGCCGCCGCTGTGTACCAAAGCCAGCGCGACGCCGGTGCGGCCCATGCGCGCTGCGACGCGTAGAGAATCGCTAGGTAGAAAAGCGTCGCAAGTCCCTCGTTGCGCTGCACTACGTAGTCGATCACTTCGCTTTGGATCGGATGCAGCAGCCAGAGTGCCGTGACGACGCCCGCGAGTGGTTCAGCGATCGCACTCCAATCGACGGGAATCACGGTCTCGCGCATGCCGCGCAGCAGCACCGCGAAGAGCAGCGCGCCCGTGAGCAAGTGCAGGAGAATGTTGAACGCGCGATACCCGATCATCTTGCGCGGGCCTTCGGGGTCGGGTCGCTGATCGACGCGCAGCGCGCGGTTCAGCTGATAGTTCGCGTTGAGTGACGACATGACAATCGGACGTCCGGCGGTCGGCATGCCCGCAGTCGTTTCCCAGCGCGAGGCGGCGTCGATGGTCACCCAGTCGTCGAGCACGAACGGCGCGTCGAGCGCGGGGATGTACGCGAGGATCGTCAGCGCCGCGACGGCAAATGCGATCCAGAGAGCGTTCCGCGAAAGCGCGGGTGCCCTCGTTCGCACGGCCGCCGCGGGTTCGATTGACGTCCGCGAAGCTCGGCGCTGCTTTCGCGAGGTCAACGCCCGCCCCGCGCCGAGCGAACGACCATCGGTCCGCGACCCGTGCGCGCGAACGGCACACGATTACGCTCGATGGCCTCCTCGATCAGACGCACGACCTCCGGACGGGCGAGCGTGGACGCGCCGTCGAGCTCGATCGAGCGCACCAGCTTCCCGGATCCTTTCAATAATTTCGACGGGTCCGACAGTTCCTTGCCGCGGTTGAAATAGAGCGCAACACCGTCCGCCGCAGACTGCGCGCCGGCAGCGAGCTCGACGTCGAGCGGGACCGAACGGCGTCCGGATGTTTTTTTCTTCGGACTCATGACGGCTCCCGTGCGGGTCATTCAGGAGGTGCGGGACGCGGTACGGCGGATTTGATATCGAGTGCGTGTCCAACGAGCTGAAGCGTAAGCGAGAGCAACCGCGACGGGCAACAGTTTCCGTCGCCAGGCGAATAGAGCGGGACATCGCCTTGCAACGATCGCACGTCGACGTTCACGCCCTTCCAGAACGACAGGCCGAATCGACGTTTCAGCGACGCGAGATACCGCGGCGTGACAGCGGTCCACTTCGCTTGTCCGGACCGCAGGAAAAAGTCCTGGCTGCAACCGCCGGTGCCATTCACGCAATTCAACACGCTCACCAGGTCTCCGCCTCGCACCGCCGCCGCAGTCGGAATCATGTCTCGCATGACCACGCGATCGACCCACTGGCGCCACTCGGCGCGCCATGAGTCCGCGCCGGCGGTTGCGGAATAGATGACTACATCGAGCACGTCTGCCGTGTCGACGCTCGCGCGCGGATCTGGACGAAAGCCGATGGAATCGGCCGCAAAGAGCTGGCGCGCGAGATAGCGCACCGCGACGAGAAGTGAGCCGGCGGATCGCCGGAGCGTGTCGACGCTCGCGACGGTGCAGCTCCGCGCGATACGCCGGTCGCCGGCGTCGTGCATCTCGAGTTCATATGCGAAGTTGCCGAGCAGGGCGGGGCACCGTGACACGGCAACCGCCATCGCGATCGACGGCCGATCGCGCAAGACGGGCTGCAGCACATCAGGCGCGCCCTGCGCATGGACCGTCGCTGCGCACGCAGCGGCGAAAAACAGCACTCTCACAGTGAGATCACGCGAACGTGCGTGCCAAAGCATGCTCGATAGTAGGAGCGAACAGAGACCGCTGGCAATACCATCGCGACCGCCGCGTTATCGACCGGCGCTCTCCTTGACATTCTACAGGAAGGGGATCACATTCTCGCGCAACGACGGCGACACCATCTGGAGTACGCGTCCCGGTGCATTGGAAAAATCTCGCTCGACCATTTTTTCTCGCGCTGCTCGTTTCCGCCACGTCGCGCGCGCAGGTGCCGGCCGGCCACTTTCTCACGGTCGACAGCTCTCGAATTTATTTCGAGGAGTGCGGCACCGGTCCCGCCGTCGTGCTCCTCCATGACGGACTCGTGCACGCCGTCACGTGGGACCCGGTGTGGAATGCGCTCTGCGCGCGATTCCACGTCTTGCGCTACGATCGTCGCGGCATGGGCAGATCCACCGCGCCGAAAGTGCCGTTCATCCCGACGGAAGACCTGACGGCGCTGCTCGCCGACCGGAAAATCCAAAGCGCGACGTTGGTTGGATCGTCGTCAGGAGCCGGTCTCGCGCTCGACGTCGCCATCCGGCATCCCGATAAAGTCGACCGTCTCGTCCTGCTCGGCCCCGTCGTGCACGGCATGGCGACATCCACCCATTTCCTCGAACGCGGCGAACGCAATAACGCCCCACTCGCGACCGGCGACACCCGCGCCGCGGCGAGAAACTGGGCTGACGATCGCTATCAGATTGCGCCCGGCCATGACGCGGCGCGCAACGCGCTGTTCGACGCGCTCGCTTCGAGTCCGCAAAATCTCACCTATCCCGGCAATCTGGAATTGCATTTTGCCGTCCCCGCGGCCGCGCGGTTGGGAGAGATCCGCGCTCCCACACTGATCCTCGTCGGCGCGTCGGATATCGCGGATGTGCAGGCGTACGCAGGGGCCGTCGAACTCGGCGTCTGGGGCGCGCGCCGCGAGGTCGTCGCCAACTCGGGACATCTCATCCAACTGGAATGGCCCGATTTCGTCGTCGACGCGGTGACGCGATTTATCAATGAACACCCGGTCGTGACCATCGCGGCCGGCACGCTGGCGAGCTACGCCGGCACCTACGACACGCTGATGTACGGGCGAAGCGGCGATTTTTACGTGAAAGACAATCGCCTGTATGTGAAGATTCTCACCGAGCGAGACCTGCCCTTGTTTCCGTCGAGCGACTCGACGTTCTACACGCTCGGCCGCGATGGACTTAATTTTCGATTCACAAAAGACGCGCAGGGCGCTCCGACGGGAGTCGAAGCGGGCACGCGTGATGGAAAACATTTTGCCACGCGAGCAAAGCCACCGGCGGCTCCGCCGGCACGTCCCGACTCCGTGAAAGAGGAACCTGCGCGCACCGCACCGGGACTTTCATTGCGCCCATGCGCAGTGCCCCCGAATGATGGCACCGGCCAATGCGGGACGTTCGACGTGTTCGAGGACCGTGGTGCCAAGGCGGGACGGAAAATCGCACTCCGCATCGTGCTGCTTCCCGCGCTGAATGCCCGCCACGCTCCGGATCCTGTGTTCTGGCTCGCTGGAGGTCCGGGCGCGGCATCCACCGCCAACGTCTTCGCGGCGAAGGAAGGTTTCCTGGCCGGACTTCGCGCGGAGCACGATATCGTCTTCGTCGACCAGCGCGGGACCGGGCATTCGAATCCATTGAACTGCGACATCGGCGATGATCCGGGAAATCTCGACGCGTACTTCGGCAGACTCAT
>DASYSH010000266.1:0-3078 GCA_036003525.1 Gemmatimonadaceae bacterium
GCACCCGCGCCCCGAAACCGACGAGGCGCTGGTACACCGCCGGATAATCGCCCTGCAGCCTGATCGCGACGCGCGCCGTCGCCGAGCGGCGCGCGAGGTCGGCCAGCTGGACGAGCATCATGTCGAACAGCGCGTCGTCACGCGCAACGAGCTTCAGCACGCGGAGCTCCTCGCGCGACCGACCCTCGACGAGCGGAGCGAAATGGCAGAGCGCAAAACCCGCGAGCGCATCGCCGTCGTACATAAGGAGCGTGTCGCCCAATGACAATTCGTGCGTCAGCTCGATCTCGCGCGTGTAATCAAACCCGGGCAGCGCCGCGTTCACGAGCGACGCGCACGCACGAACCGCATCGGCGCGCGCGGTCGATCGCAGCGATGACAGCAGCCGCGGCGCGCGTGGCGACGCGACCGCCTCGATGGTCAGCGTGACGGTAAGACGCGCGGGAACGAAGCCGAGCCCCGAGTAGAATCCGATGTTGTCCATGGTGCGCGGCATCGTCTCGAGGCCGATCACGCGGCACCCCGTCCGCTTGAGAAGATCGACACCCGCGGTAACGATCCGCTTTCCCTGCCCGGTGTTCTGGCAATCGTCGCGCACCGCGAGCGGCCCCATCCATCCTTCGGCGCCCGACCGGTGGGCGATGTTGAACGCGGCGATCGCGCCGCGCGCATCACGCCAAAGCATCGCGCCGTCGCCGGCATCGGCGACCGCGTACTGCCAGATCACCGGGTTGAGCGGCGGTACTCGTACGCCGACCAGGCCGTCGCGACGGTACCGCTCGGTGAACGTCTCGCTGAACAGCAGGTTGAGCGGCGCGATGTCCGACGGGCCGATCGGGAACGGGCCGGCGAGCTGCAGCGCGGACGGAATATCGGCGCGTGCAACCATCAGGCTTCGCCCACCGCTCCGTCACCGCCCGCCGCGGCGACGGCGAGCTCGAGCGAATCAGCCGGCGACGCCGCACCGCGCCGCACGGTCGCCGCGCCGGTGTTCTCGTCGTACCGCACTTCGAGCACCTGATCGAGACCGTCCCGCACGCTTTCGATGTGCGTGATCAGAATCACCTGCTCGAACCGGTCCTGCAGCCCGCGCAGCAGTTCCACGACATGGTGGCGCCGCGTTTCGTCGAGCGAACCGAAAATTTCGTCGAGAACGAGCAGCGAAAATGACTGGCCCGCGCGCTCGGCGATCATCTGTGAAATCGCCAGACGCAGCACGAGATTCGCCATGTCCTCCTCACCGCCTGAAATCACCGGCTTCGGCACGCCTTCTTCGAGCACGACGATCTTGTATTTATCGTCGAGTTCGAGCTCGGTGTACCGCGCGTCCGTGAGATCGGTGAGAAACGCGCTCGCCAGCTCGGACAGCTCGGGCCGCATGGCGAAATTCAAATCCGTCCTGAGATCGCTGTACGCGCGGTGCAGCTCGTCGTGGAGGCGCTTCTCACTTTCGAGCACCTCGAGCTTCTTTTCCGTGCGATCCAGTTCGCGCTGCGCGGCCATCGCCCGGTCGAGGGCGGCGCGCGCCATGGCCGTTTCGTTGTTTGCGTTCATCGACGCGAGCGTGACGGCGTGCAGTTCCGCCGCGGCCGCCGCGTGATGATCGCGAAGCATCACGAACTCTTCCTCCGAGAGCGCGAGCGCCGTTCGCCGGCGCATCAATTCTTCGAGCTTCACGGTATGCGCCGCGATGCTGCGCGACACGCTCTCCTGCTCGCGCCGCAGCGCGGGCTCGCGCTCGACCTGGGTGTTCAGCCGGTTGGCCTGCGTATTGAGGGCGGCCAACCGCTCAAAATCCTGCTCGACCCGCGTGTGGCGCGCGCGGTCGTAGCCGCCGGGAATTTCGGTGAGCTCCTTCACGAGCGCGTCATGGCGCTGCTCTTTCGACGTCAGTTCGCGCCCGACCTGCTCGACCTTTTGCACGGCGACCTGCACGCGCAGCAGCCTGCGCTCGAGCTGCGTGATGTCATTCTGGATTTTCCGCCGCTGCTCGTCGAGCGCGGCGACATCCTCGGGCATCGCCTCCAGCTGCTCGAGGCGCGACTTGAAATACGATCCGTCCGCGCTGACCGTCTCGAGCTGGCTGTCGAGCAGGTCGAGCACCTGGCGATAATGATCGCCGAGCGGGCGCTGGCAGGTCGGGCACGTTCCTTCGTCGCCGAGCGCGACGAGCTTGTCGCGCTGATCGCGCAGTTCCTGATACTGCGCCCGCAGCGCGTTGCGCCGCGTCTCGGCTTCCTGACGGTCGCGCACCCATTCGGTTCGCTTGAGTTCGAGCTGCCCCGCCGCCTCTTCGTGCGCGCGCCGCTTCATCTCGAGTTCGCCCGTCACCTGCTCTTCGAGAGCCGGAGCACTCTGAACTTCCGTGCGCTGCTCGCGCAGCTGCTCCAGTTCCGCCGAAAGCGAGCGCTCCTGCTCGAGCAGCGCCTGCCGGCGGCCGTCGTGCACTTCGAGATCGCGCATTTGCGCGAGTTCGTTGCCGAGCTCGTGGAACGGCACGAGTTCCGCCGCCAGCGGCGCCAGCGCTTCGCGCGCGGCCGCCACATGCTGCAGTTCCCCGGTCAGACGCTCCTGATGCCGCTGAAAACCCTGCAGTTCGCTTTGCGCGACGCGAAGATCGCCTTCGAGCTGCTGCGACTCGTCGCGCTGGCGCTGTGCATCGACCCACCGCGGCGCGAGTCCGTCGACCTGCGCCTGCAGCCGCGCGCGTTCGATCTCAACATCCGCGAGGCGCACGGTCGTTTCATTGAGGCTGACCTGCGCCTCGGCGATCTGCGCCGTGACGAGCGCGGCGTCCGGCATGCCGCTCCGCATGCCGGTGATTTCGCTGCGCAGTTCGCGGCGGCGAACGTCCGCGAGTTCCTGCGCCGCGCGAAGTTTTTCGTAGCCGAGCACACGCGAGAGAAACTGCGCGCGTTCGGTGGCGCTCAGCATCGCCATCACCGCGAGCTCTTTCTGGCCGGTGAAGTACGTGTTGAAAAATTCCGAGCGCGACATGCCGAGACGGCGCTGCAGCAGGTCGCCGACCGTCGTCACGGAATCGGCAATCGGCTGCTCGCTGCCGTCGAGGTAGACTTC